>NZ_JBWYIU010000004.1:0-247102 GCF_056783995.1 Acinetobacter sp. ANC_7588
GTTGTTTTACCATGGTCAACGTGACCGATTGTGCCCACGTTAACGTGTGGCTTATTACGTTCAAACTTAGCCTTAGCCATGAGATCTTCCTCGTTTACGTCGAACACAATTCTAAGATTGTTCAGTATCGACCTGTCGCCAAAAAATGACACTTTAAATACTTGAAAAGCAGACTAATAAGCCTGCTTTCTTTAAAACTTTGTAGAAATTTCTACTAAACTGTATATCTGGAGCTCTTATCGAGATTTGAACTCGAGACCTCTCCCTTACCAAGGGAGTGCTCTACCACTGAGCTATAAGAGCATTTAATACTTCGATGGAGCGGGAGACGAGGGTCGAACTCGCGACATGCAGCTTGGAAGGCTGCCGCTCTACCAACTGAGCTACTCCCGCATATTGGTAAGACACTAGATCGAAGTTTTAAAATTGGTGGTGAGAGAAGGATTCGAACCTTCGAAGCTTACGCGGCAGAGTTACAGTCTGCTCCCTTTGACCGCTCGGGAATCTCACCATTTACACTTACTTCAGTGTTGTTCTTTACTCGACTACTTAAACTCTCTAAGATGGTGCCGGCACACGGATTCGAACTGTGGACCTACTGATTACAAGTCAGTTGCTCTACCAACTGAGCTATGCCGGCGTTTCTTAGTGTTTCGTACGTTTCGTATCGGAACGGTGTGCAGTTTAGCAAAACTTGAAATCCGTGCAAGTGTTTTTTTCAAAAAAAACCCTAAAAACTCACAAAATCAATCCGTTTGATGATAATTCAACCGCTTTGATCACTGCGCGAGCTTTTATTTGGGTTTCATTCCACTCAGAATCAGGATTTGAGTCTGCAACAAGACCCGCACCAGCCTGTACATAAACCTTATTTTCGCGAATAACACAGGTTCTAATTGCGATAGACATGTCCATTTCACCATGCCAGCCTAAATAACCAACAGCACCGCCAAAAATTCCACGTTTTACTGGCTCAACTTCGTCAATAATTTCCATAGCACGAATTTTTGGTGCCCCAGAAAGTGTTCCTGCAGGGAATGTTGCTTTAAAAACATCCAAAGCATCTACGCCTTCCGCAACTTCCCCTTGCACATTAGAAACAATATGCATGACATGTGAATAACGTTCGATCACCATTTGATCAGTGACTTGCACTTTACCAATTTTTGATACACGCCCAATGTCATTGCGACCCAAATCAATCAACATTAAGTGCTCTGCGATTTCTTTCTCATCGGAAAGTAAATCTTTTTCCAGCGCTAAATCTTCTTCTTTGGTTTTACCTCGTGGTCGTGTGCCCGCTAATGGGCGCACAGTCGCCACTCCATTTTCTAAACGCGATAAAATTTCAGGTGATGAGCCCACAATATAAAATGGCTTTTCATCACTAAGCGTCTTTCCTTGTACTAAAAACAGATATGGTGAAGGATTAAGATGACGTAATGCGCGATATACTTGTAAAGGATCACCATCAAAGTCCGATACCATGCGATGACCAGGAACCACCTGCATCACATCACCCGCACGAATGTACTCTTTAACAGTTTCAATCGATTCTAAGAATTTTTCTTTACCTGTTAATGATTCAAAATGAGGGGCCGTGTGAGGCTTTGCCTGCAAGCTCACCGGTGTGGCAAGTAATGATTCAATTTCATCCAGCTGGCTTTGTGCTTTATCAAAAGCATCCGCATCCTGTGTATCCGCATGTACGATAATAAATAGCGTGTCTTTTAAATTATCAAAAACTACAACTGTTTTAGACAACATGAGCCATAAATCTGGCAATCCAACAGGATCAGCATCAGGAACGTTATTTAAACGCGGTTCAATATAACGTACCGCGTCATAACCTAGATAGCCCACCAAGCCCCCTGTAAAGTTAGGCAAATCTGGAAGTTCTGCTTTTGATGGCACTTTGAACTGCGATTGAAAGTCACGGATATACTGGAAAGGATCTTGACACTCAAACGATTCGACTTGACCGTCAGCATTCTGAATTGTTAATTGTCCTGCATTACAAGAGAATACGGTTGACTCACCTAGACCAATAATGGAATAACGCGCCCAGTTTTCACCACCTTCTACAGACTCAAATAAATAGGCTTGTTGATGTTGTTTTAAACGTGCAAATACTGACAATGGAGTATCAGTATCTGCTAAGCGTTGGCGATAAACTGGAATTAAGTTAAAACCTTGTGATTGAAGTTGTTGAAATTGAGTTGACGTTGTCATGAGGAATTCTCTGTAGTTTTCGATGCATATTGAATGTTCTATAAGGTCTGCGCTGAGAGACGCCATCGAAAAACATTAAAACTATTCATTCCTCTACCCTTCTTTATTTATTACAACTTATTTAGAAATCAACACAGTTAAATCATCAACAACTTGTTGCGGCTTACATAACTGAATATCTTCACCATGATTATAACCATAGCTTACGACAATACAATCAATACCCGCACGGCGCGCTGCCTCTACATCATTCGATGAGTCACCAATCATCAAGGTATTTGCCACATCAGTTCCAAAGGCCTCAACACAATGCAACAAAGGTTTAGGATCTGGTTTTCTCACCTCAAAACGATCTCCACCCACCGTATCCACAAAATAGTGATCCATCTTTAATTCAGCCAATATTTTTCTAGCGGGTAATTCCGGCTTATTCGTGACACACACCATTTTTTTTTGATGAGCTCGACCCCACTCTAAAAATTCGATAATGCCGTGAAATGGACGCGTATCCACGCACGGTTCGGCATTATAAATTTCTAAAAAAGTATCCAATAATTGTTGATGCTCAGAAGGCTCTACACGCCCAGTCAGATGCATTAAAACACTCTGACAGAACAATGAAGTCCCTTTGCCAATCCAATTTCGAACTTGAGATTCTGTGACCAAAGGCAGTTCTAATACATTCAAACTCATATTCATGGCACGATATAGATCAAATGCCGAATCAACCAAAGTTCCATCCAGATCAAAAAGAATTAAGTCACGCTGTTCCAAATTCGCAATATTCATTATTTTAAACCTAACAAAAAAAGGCATGCGAAAGCATGCCTTAAAAAATCACATGCAACTTAGTTGAAAATAAACCAGACAACCAGTGCCACAATCACTAACACCAATAATGCCATTAAGCCAATATTGGCATTTTTTTGAGTTTCCAACTCTTTTTCCGTACAAGCTGCAGGAATATTTACCTCACACGCTTCATGCTTATTGACAGTTGTATTAACATCAACTCCCTCAGGAATTGGCGCTGGTTTAGGAATTCCTACATTTTGAGGCATACCATCTCGAGTAAGCTGAACTGAGCTATCTCGCTCTTTCAGATCAGGCATACCCTGCTCAAGCATTTCAGCTGCTGCTGTCTTCTCTACTGCAACCTTTGAAGAAATTTCAGCTGTTGCGATTGCTTCGCTAGGCTGCTGAACATCTTGTAATGTTTGTGCAGATTGCGCAGGTGCTAAAACTGAAAATTTATGGCTAGCGAATTGCAGAATATCGCCATTTTTAACAATAGTTTCGCCTTCAGCAACTTTTGTATCGTTAATAAACGTGCCATTTGACGAACCTAAGTCTTGAACAGTGAGCACCTGCTCTTTTAGAAACAAAGCAGCATGACGGCGTGATACATCTGCAGACTGAATCAAAATATCTGCATCTTGATGACGACCCACCAACATGTCTCGATCGATATCAACTTCTTTACCCGCAAATTCGCCAGTAATTGTTTGTAATTTCCAAGTCATAGTTTCGATCCATTATTCAAGTTTTGACATTTTAACATGGCTGTTTTCGAGATTCACATTGAACGCATGTTATCGAGATGGTCTCAATATCGTGGTTGTGACCGTATTTTGTGTTCTTTGCACATCTTGTTTTGGCTCAATCGCGACAGGGGTTTCCACCACGACTTGGGCATTGTTTGTATTTGTTGTGGCAACTTGATTGTAAATCACAGGCTTTGGCAGCACTCGCGTTGATTTCACCACAGGATCCTGAGTCACGATGACATTTGGACGTTCAATCACACGCCCTACTGGCTTAGACTGAGCTGTTGGAGCAGTATAACGCTGTACCTGTGGCTCTACTGCTTGAGGCGGTGATGGCACTACGATAGGCTTGACGGGTTGAGGAGTACTTGATACAGGCAACCGCTGTTGGAAGATATCATCAACATTATCCGGTAACTTCTTAAATGTCCCATCACCATCCAGTGCTAACTGCAAACTATATAAACGATCATAGCGTTGCTGTGACAATCTACGAATATCAGCCGTATCTCCTACGATTGTTGGATGAATAAAAACGAGTAGGTTTCTTTTCACATTATTCTTTGCATCTGCTCTAAACAGTCTACCCAAACCAGGAATCGAGCTTAAACCTGGGACGCCTTGACGCGTTAACTTAGTATCATCTGAAATCAGACCACCCAGTACAATTGTTTGACCATTTTCAGCCAAAATCGAGGTTTTTATGGCACGCTTAGTGGTCACCAAGTCTTTCGCCTCACCACTATCTGGCTTCACCGAGGATACTTCTTGTTCTACAGCAAGACGAACTGTTCCACCTTCACCAATTTGCGGAATGACCTTTAATGTTACACCAACATCTTTACGCTCAATTGAAGTATAAGGGTTTGCTGTTCCACCTGTCGTTGTCACAGATCCTGTCTGGAATGGGACATTCTCACCCACAACGATATAAGCTTCCTCGTTATCCATGGTGACAATCGATGGTGTAGACAATAAGTTCGACTTAGTATTGGTCTTTAATGCCTGAATCAGTGCGCCATACAGTTTACGCGATCCATTCGCACCTTCTTTATATTCACCTAAGGCCAATGAAGCACCAGCTCCAATCAAACCAGCACCCGTAGCTACATTACCAAGGAATCCAGAAGCCAATTGACTCAGCCCTACACCCGCTTTATCAAAATTGATTACACCAATACCGCTACTGATGTCACCTAGTGCCCACTGAACACCCAATTGATCTACGTCATTTCCTTCAACTTCAACAATAGCAGCCTCAATGAGAATTTGTTGACGACGCACGTCAAGTTGATGAATAGCAGATTCAATTTCACGCATGAGTTGAGGATCTGCTTTTACCACTAATGCATTTTGTGCACCATCAGCAATAATACTCACGCCATTACTATTAAAACTTGTAATATCTTGTTGATTTTGATTTGAACCACTATTCAAATTAATCGCTGGGGTATTCACACTCCCATTTGAAGACGTATTACTCGAGGTATTATTAATTAATGAGTTACTAGCACTTGAATTGGAGCTTGAACTATTTGGATTACTGGTACTATTCACCGCCTGACCAGATACTAAACCTTGTAAAATTTCAGCCAAATTTTTTGCGCTTGCATACTTAAGCTTAAATACTTTTAGACCGCCTAAGCGATCAGCTGAAGGAACATCAAGCATTTCGATCATTTGACGAATGCGTTTACGAGTACTTGGATCACCCTTGATCAAAATCCTATTAGTACGTGCATCTGCGATAATACGTACTCGAGAACCTGAAATGTCTTTGGCACCACCCGTAGAAGACATTGAATCCAACAAAACTATCAGCTCTTCAGCTTGGCTAGACTGCAAGCTAATAGCCTCGATATCGTTTTGTCCCGTTCCATCTAAATTACGAATAATCGTTTCAAGCTGTGCAATATTATTCGCACGATCTGAGACTATAAGCGCATTTGTACCTTGTACCGCCGCCAAATGCGCAAATTGCGGCATGAGTGGTCTTAACGCGGGTATTAGATCATTGGGGTTAGTATTTTCCAGCCAAATGACACGAGTGACCACTTGATCACCTCGTGCGTTCCGAGAGGCATCAAAAGGCACACCTGAATTTTTTACATTATTGTCAGGGACTAAGCGGATAGTGTTACCCGCAGGTACAGCAACAACGCCATTAACGTTTAACACACCCAAGAACAAATCATAGACTTCAGCTTTGTTTAAAGCCTTATTTGAAATGACCGTCACATTACCCCGAACCCGCGGATCAACTGCGAAGTTTTTTCCCGTGATATCTGCCACTTCATTAATAAATGCAGTTAAATCTGCATCACGCAGGTTAATTTTCCAAGTTTGCGCTTGCGCAGCGGTACTTGCGACAGCCAATACTGGTGCTACTGCGACCATCGCCCAAAGTGACCGATTTCGATTTAAAAAATCCATAACTTGTTATATTTCCTAATACTTTATGCAAATTTACACATTTTAAAATTCTTGTTGGAAGGTCATCACTTGATCACCTCGTTTTACTTCAATGCGAACTTTACCTTCTCGTTTAGCCTGTTCTAGCAGTTGTGCATCGCTTTGTCCTTGACCGACTGACTGCCCATTCAAGGATAAAACGCGATCACCAGGTCTTAATCCCAGTTTGCTTCTCAAAAATGCAGGCGTTCGATCCGTGACTTCATAACCTTGACCACTGTCAGTGTTGACACCCATATTACTTAAGTATTGTTCACGATTTTCTTGAATTTGATTGATTGCCTGACCAATGGCATTTTGAGTGGTCGTTTGACCAGAATTCGGTGTTACGTTAGCAGAATTTTGCTGTGCATCAGGTATCAGTGGCTGATTAAGATTCTCTATTCCAGTAAATCTCAACTCAGTCGTCGCACCACTCGGCTGTTTCAATACCACATGATCCCAATATACTTCTGAAAGCTGATAAGAACTTCCTTCCAAAGTTTGTCCAATGGTATAACGATCAGCAACCTCTCGCACTTTAATCACGGCTGAAGATTGACTACTTGGCGTCGAAACCACAACCCCTTGCAACGTAAGCGCTAAATTAGCATCAGCACCACTCACTTGCGCACCTGTTTCTTGAAACAAAGAGAAACTCGATATATTCGGAACAGGAGGTTGCTGCGAACCTAATGCGACTCGCTCAACTTGCATGACTTGCGGTGGTGCAACCACCAACCAAAATAATGAAGCGAGCTTCCACATTAAGATTAAAATCAGAATAAATAAAGTAAGCGGAGCAATTCGATCTAAATCTTTAAATGAAATTTGTGAAAACTTATCTTGGAATCCCTTCATTAGAAGCCTCCACTCAGCAGTGGCTGTCTCGTACTGACAACAAAGGTATCCAAACCAGCTTTACCATCATATGAAGGCACATTCATTAATAATCTTTGGGTCACCTGTGCATCCAACATTAATGCAGGATCTAAACTAAGGTTGGCCATTTTTTGCCCGCGCTGATCTTGTACATCAATGAGCAGTTTTCCAGCTTCGTCTGAAAATTGCCCTTTTAAAGATGGCATATTCATTCGTTCTTGTTTCTGGGCAAAGGTATAAGTTAGCGTACCACCACCCCATTGCATCTCTCCGGCGGTTTTTGCAAAACCATCGTTTTGTTTGAATTGAAATGCTACATCCTTCAACTGAATACTATTCTGAGGCCATTGCCAATCCACAAATGTTTTGAGTGTTTCAGGGGCAATATTTCCATTCATATTTTTGATAATTATTTTTTTTCCAAGCCCATAACCCACCACACCGTTGAGTTGCGTCTGACCACTATGTATTTCTAAGTTGGCACCAGCTCTTAATAAAATCAGATCGAGAGGACGTGTTTGCCAGATGACAGAACCTGCAAGATTTCCTTTTTGCCAATCTGCTTGACCTTGCCAGATATTGCCACTGACATTTTTTAAAATTTGATTATTTTTATAAAATTTAGCAATGAGCCACGATGCTGGAACTTGTAAAAAAACAAATAATAAAAAAGCGAAGATAGCGACGCTTAACCACACCATTTTTTTTGATTTTTTTATCATTCCATGTATACCAACATCTAAGTCTAATTAACCGCAAAATGTTTGAAAATTTTCTATCTTGGTATTATGCATAAATTTTACACTTCTCCAATTCACTTATAAAAAAACCAAGCAGATTTGCTTGGTTTTTTTAATATTAGTGTCATTACATGACAAATCAGTGAAATTAGATAAGGAAATCTTCTAATTTGGCACCTTTTTCAAGCTCTGCAACCAACCAACGTGGCTTCTTTCCACGCCCTGTCCAAGTCTCCGCAGTATTATTTTTATTACGATAACGAGGCTCTACAGATTTACGCGTGCTTTTCTTACGCTTTTGTGCACCATATTCAATGAATTGCTCTAAAGACATACCCACTGATTCAGCAATTTGAGTAATCTGATGATAAGCATCTTCAATTTCCTGATCTTTCTTAGACTCGATCAAAGCTTGGGCTTCAGCAGTTAACTTTCTTAACTCTTCAACAGATAAATTACTAATATCAGGCATAACATTTACTCCAAAAAATTCAATATCATTATTAGATTTATAAAGCGCCATCTTATTGTTATAAATTATTTTAATCAATCCATCATGTTATTTAATATACATAAATAAAACAAATAATTTAACACATTAATTAACCGAGTCTATTTCTATTATTTTTTCTCTAATATGCTCTGGAATCAAAACCTTTTGCATTGTATTTTTATCCACACAAACTATAACGGCCTCAGCAATTGCCACAATTTCATTCTGTTGCTCACTCCAAACTGTATATTCCATCCTGAAGGCAGAGTTACGCAATTCAACCACTTTAGTTCCAATGCGTAAATAATCAGGATAAAACACTGGTTTAAGATATTTACAACTATTTGAAGCCACAACAGTATTAATATCTAACGCTAAGATTTCTAATTGATTCAAATACTCTATTCGAGCAGTTTCAATATAGCGATAATAAATCACATTATTGACATGTCCAAAAGCATCCATATCACCCCAAGCGACTTTTTGATGGGTAATGACTTTGTACTCATTCATTTGTTTCATTCATCATTCTCATAACTTAAATTGAATAAATTTATTATGGGTCTCAAAGACACTGTTCAATTGCTGAGTTAATACAGCATCGCCTTTTAATACAGATTTAATTCTTAAATAGTTCATTAAAGGGTGATCAGGATATAATTGCAATAATGCCTCAGCATCCTGTTCACGATGAGTCGCAGTATAAATATGCCATTTAGAAAAACTCAAAATCGGTAATCCAGGATATTTCATTTCAAAATGATCAATCTGGTTTTCAAGCATTTCATAATCAGGATTTTGTTTTAACAATTGTTGTTGAAACCATAAATAAAAAATATCCTGATCGAACCGTTCTTCTAATAAAGACAAAGAAAGTTGAGTTTCATCAAAAGCCATCTCAGGAATGCGAGAAATAAGTTTTAACCATAACGATTTAATACCATATGAAGACGACACAATTTGATCACTCATTTGAGCATACCGAATTTGAATAAGCTCTAAATCTGTATTTGAAACGTTGTCAAAATCATTGAGTAGCTTTAAAAGCCATTTCTTTTTATGTTCCAAATCTAAATGACCATATTGCGTGGCTTTTAAATAATGCCATGGATATTGAATCGCAAATCTACCCCATAGATGATTCAACTTATGCTGATAAGCATCTTCAAGATCTTTTAACCAAGGTGACAGCATATGACCATGTAAAAACTCTAAATGGGTTAAAGCCTGATCTGGAAGCTCTTGAGCTAAATAAATTTCAATACGCTGGAGTTCAGCCAATTCAAAAGCATCTGCAGGACTTTGTTGTAAAACACTCAACGCATCATCAATACGATCTTGCTTCAACCATATACGAGACTGAATAACCTCTTTGAGTAATCCTGAGTTCTCAAACACAGGTTGTAAATATTCTCGCTGTTTTGTGTTGGCCTCCAAAACCCACAAAACACCTAATTTTTCATACGTATGTAACCTTGAAAAGTCTGTAACTTGTTGAATTTTACGCTGCTCTCTTGATCTCATCTTTCCAACCCAAAACCATAAAAGATGAAGAGATAAAGCAACGAATAGAAGAAAAAATGAAACAAACCAGAGGTTCGTTTGAATCTGAATACCGTGCCAAAGTATGTAAATATAACCTGGCCCTTCTTGATAACTCAGCACACTTAACACGGCTAATATCATTAAACCAACTAATGCATAAACTATAAAAATATGTTTCATGATTAGCCCTCTAAAATTGCTTTACTGTTCAATTTAGGGACAGGTAAAAGTTGTGCTTGTTTGAGATGTTTCGCTTTATTTTTTATTCTGATTGCCACAGCATCAGGCAGTTGATCCAGTTCATCGATAATTGAGGTCAGTGCATTTTGATAGTCAATGTATTGTCCTTGTTGTAGTGCTCTTTGAGCAAATAACACTCTCAATTGAACTTCTTTTAAAACTAATCTTCGATTAAGTAATACCGGCATCTGTTCATCAACGCGTTCAACTTTGAATACACGCTCAAACCATGAGGATTGCGAAGAGTTATCACTCGTGAGGTGCTGTACTTGTTGTTCATTTTTCAAATTTGCATCAATATTTTCAAGCAAGTCACCTAACTGAGCAATTTGAATATTTTTTGCCACAACATATTGTTGAATCATTTTTTGATCATGCTCAACAGCTCGATGCATTGAAACCTGCAATGTATCTGCCAAAGCCAAGCGCTCAACCAGTTGATCCAGTTGATTGAGTTGCTCAAGTGCATATGCAAACTCATGTTGATCTAAGGCAAATTGAATTAGCTCTAATTTTTGACTTAAGAGTTTGATTGGATTGATTTCAGATTGAATTTCTTGTTGATTATTGTTTTGCTGAGGTGGATTGGATTGAGACGAAACCTGCTGATTTGAGCGCTGAATTGCTACCAACTGATCATTCAAACTTGCCACTAATTGCTCTGATTTATGTTGAGTTTGTTGTAGCAACTCAACTTTTTCTTGTAATGAAAAATGATCATAGCTGAGTTTAATCAACCAAATGATTAAGCCTAAAATGAATAGATATAAAATTTTCTTCATGAGTGCCTATGTTCACTTTCAAGCTGCGACAAAATCGTATCTGGCATTAAGTCCGCAATTTGAGTGATTTGAAATTTAGTATTTGAGGTCTGTTGATACATACACACGATCTGATATAACCGATCCGCTAAAACTAAGTAATGACCGTGTTGCATAAATACAGGATAATTTTTGCATAAACTCAGCCAATTTTTCCAACTGGCTTCACTACTAATCAATACAGCATAAGGTTGTGGATTTGCATTGAATGCTTCAAGTAGATGTTTAAATTTATCTTGAGCATCACTTGGGCAGTAGCGGGAGTATAAAACAAAATTAAGTACTTCAATTTTAGCAGTATGACACTGCTGCATCATGAACTGACGGCCACCTTCTCCCCGCCAAAACGCAATACGTTTGAGATCAGCATTTTGTGTTAAAACCGGAAGACTTAACATTCCTTCAGATGTTTCAACATCTGGAACTAAACTTTTAACACCATATCGACTTAGAGCTTCAGCTGTTTTCCGGCCAACTGCAATCCATTTGATATGATTTAAATCGGTCAATCTAAGTCCCGATTTTTCGAGAAACTGCATGCCAACTTCAACGGCTGTTGGACTGACGACCACAATCACTTGTGCTGAAATTAATTGCTGAAAGAGCTGATCAAGTTCATCACTCCAATGAACAGCAGCCAACTCTAGTACAGATAGCTCGATAGGCTCATATCCTGCACGTACCAGTGCCTCATTGAGAGGTTTAGCACGATCTGCAGGTCGAGTATTGATAAACTTCATTTCATTTTTTTATTTATACAGTGCTTTTAATAAATCAGCAGCACCTTGGTCAATCAAAGCTTTTGCTAGTGAAACACCCAACGTTTCAGCTTTTTCAACTGGACCTTCTACTTTAGCAACCAATAATGTTTGACCATCCACACTGCCAACGCGCCCCTCTAATTGAATCTGTTGATCATTTAAAGTCGCATATCCCGCAATCGGTACCTGACACCCACCTTCCAAATAAGCATTAAATGCACGTTCTGCACGAACACACGCATCAGTTTCTGCATGTAATAAAGGTCGAATCAACTCTAATACGCGTGCATCGTCACCTCGACACTCAAGACCTAATGCGCCTTGGCCAACTGCGGGCAAACTCGTCTGTGTATCCAGCGTGTGTCGAATACGCTGTGCTAAACCTAAACGCTTTAAACCTGCGCTTGCCAAAATGATGGCATCGTAAAGCCCCGAATCAAGCTTAGATAGTCGCGTGCCTACATTTCCACGTAAATCTATAATCTCAAGATCTGGACGAGCTTTTAAAATTTGACATTTACGACGCAAACTTGAAGTTCCCACTTTGGCTCCGAGGGGCAAATCTTCAAACTTGCTATAAGTATTCGAAACAAAAGCATCTAAAGGATCTTCTCGCTCGCAAATCACGGCAAGACTTAATCCTTCTGGGAGCGCCATCGGCACATCTTTCATGGAATGGACAGCCAGATCTGCACGACCATCAAGTAATGCAGCCTCAAGCTCTTTAACAAATAAACCTTTTCCACCAATCTTGGCTAAAGGAGTGTCTAAAATTTTATCACCTTGGGTCACAAACGTCACCAACTCAACTTTTAGACCAGCATGTAGGGTCTCAAGTCGCTCACGAATATGCTCCGCCTGCCATAAAGCCAATGGACTTTGACGAGTTGCAATTTTTAAGGTTTTGATCATTTTAATGCTGCCAAACTTTAGACATCCTAAACTTACCCTGCTGTCCCAAAATTGCAAGTAAATTGTTCGGCAATCATTATAATTTTAGGCAACTAAATATTTTGCATTCTTTCTCTAAGCAAAGGTAAGTGACGGCGACTGACCGCCAATT
The DNA here is from genome assembly GCF_056783995.1 of Acinetobacter sp. ANC_7588. Taxonomy (NCBI): domain Bacteria; kingdom Pseudomonadati; phylum Pseudomonadota; class Gammaproteobacteria; order Moraxellales; family Moraxellaceae; genus Acinetobacter; species Acinetobacter sp. ANC_7588. Next base: position 12,776 of record NZ_JBWYIU010000004.1, read on the forward strand.
TCTCTTCAAGTTCACGACAACGAACTTGATACTGGCCTGAAGCAACCAACTCCAATCCATCCAAATAATCCAATGCAATCAGCGCATTTCGATGAATTCGTATAAATTTATTTGAAAACTCACGTTCTAAATCTTTTAAGGTCTCATCAATCAAGACACTGCCGTTTTTGTGTCGTACTGTTACGTATTTCTGATCAGCCAGAAAATAGTAAACATTTTCGATAGGAATGAGTTCAAGACCACGATACGTTTTCGCAGCGATTTGCTGACGCTGATGTTTTTCTTCCATATTTTCTTTTTGTTCTATATTTGACATTTGAGCTTGAGTAAGTTTAGTTAAATTATTCAGTGTATTTTCTAATTCTGATTTGATAATCGGTTTTAATAAATAGCCTTTCGCTTGTGCCTGAATAGCAGTCAAAGCATGCTCATCATAGGCCGTGCAAAAAACAATAGCAGGCATTGGGTTTAGCTGTGAAAGATGCTGAGCACATGTCAAACCATCCATTTCAGGCATTTGGATGTCAAGTAAAATTACATCAGGCTCATATTGTTGCACTAAGGTCAAAGCTTCTTTTCCATGGTGCGCAGCTGCAACAACTTGATGCCCCAATTGAGTGACCAAGCGAGATAAGCGCTCAACCGCGAGTGGCTCATCATCACAAATTAGGATGTCCATTGTTCCTCCTTGCTCAAGTTAACGTTGCTTATTTTAATGTATTAACTTGATTTTATTTATATTGGTACTGGACTACAGTCGTGTAAATTCCATTACCTGCATGACTCCTAAACTGTACCGTATACCCATAGTGTGCTTTCAAACGCTGTTTCACGTTTTCTATCGCAATACCATTCCCCTCCCTATTGGCCATTTTATCGGCTATATAAGGGTTAGTAATGACTATAGTGACTTGATTTTGTAATATTTCAACCAATATGACAATCTTTGCATCAATTAACTTTTTCTCCACCCCATGAAAGATACTATTCTCAATTAAAGGCTGTAAAGTTAAAAAAGGGATACTTGCTTGGCCCAACTGCTCTGGTTGCAAGATATTCCATTCCACATTTAATCTCGAACCCAACCTTAGCTTTTCAACCGCCAAATAATGTTCACACAATTGGATTTCTTCTTTTAATGTGACAATTTTAAGCTCTTGAAAGCTTGCTCTAAACAACCTTGAAAGATCGATGAGCATTTGCTCTGCTTTATCTGGATCACTCCCAATCAGACTCACCACACTATTTAAACTATTAAAAAGAAAGTGTGGATGTATTCTTGCTTGCATGGCTTGAATTCGAGCATTCAATTCACCTTGTTGCTGCTTTAACCACTCACCCCGAACATAGATATATCGTAAACAAAAAGTGATCAACAATACGCCATAGCTCATATGTAAAATCACATGATCAAATAAAAGTAACCATGAAATTTTTTGTAAAGAAAAATTACTTCCCCAAAAAAACAGAAAATTCAAACTACAAGTAGTGAATAGGATAATGAGTTCTAATAGTACGAATGTATAAATTGCAGACTGCCAAGTTGTTAATTTTTGCCAAAACTCCCTAAACAAATCAATTACGGCGATAAAGACCAATACCACCCAATTGATATAAAGCACATACTTGATCACTTGTGATGTCTGTAAATTTGACCAAGACTGTGACTCTGCTAGGCACAGCAATAACGCCAAAAAAATACTGGCAATAAATAACTCTGCAAAATATTGCCATTGCCCAATACGTACAAAGAAATTCGCATCAATAAATTCTTGTTTATCTTTTGAAGAATTATCCATAGGCAAGACTTCGGCATCTTGATTTGAATTTGTTATACTGGATGCAAAATTACTGCTTTTTCTTTTACTGAGCCGACATGACCACATCTTCTAATTCCTCTAATCCGTCACAAGCCCAAACTTCAGGTATGTGGGGCGGTCGTTTTTCCGAAGCAACTGATGCCTTTGTCGCTGAATTTACAGCATCTGTCCAATTTGACCAACGCTTTTATAAACAAGATATTGCAGGTTCAATCGCACATGCAACGATGTTGGCAAAAGTCGGTGTACTCACTGAACAAGAGCGTGATGACATCATCGCAGGCTTAACCGCAATTAAAGCGGACATTGAAGCTGGCAACTTCGAATGGCGTATTGATTTAGAAGATGTTCACATGAACATTGAATCTCGATTAACTCAACGTATTGGGATTACAGGGAAGAAATTACATACAGGTCGTAGCCGTAATGACCAAGTAGCAACGGATATTCGTTTGTATGTACGTGATGAAATTGATGCCATCCTAGGGTTATTACACAAACTGCAAAAAGGCATTCTAGGTTTGGCTGCTAAAAATACAAATACAATTATGCCTGGCTTTACCCATCTTCAAACTGCACAACCTGTGACGTTTGGACATCATTTAATGGCATGGTTTGAAATGCTGGTACGTGACTCAGAACGCCTGATTGACTGCCGTAAACGCGTGAATCGCATGCCTTTAGGTTCTGCTGCGCTTGCAGGTACCACTTATCCAATCGATCGTGCTTATACAGCAGAACTTTTAGGATTTGAAGCAGTTGCAGAAAACTCATTAGATGCTGTATCTGATCGTGATTTTGGTATTGAGTTTAATGCTGCGGCATCACTCATCATGATGCACTTATCTCGCATGTCTGAAGAATTAATTCTTTGGACATCTGCACAATTCAAGTTTGTGAATATTCCTGACCGCTTCTGCACAGGCTCTTCGATTATGCCTCAGAAGAAAAATCCTGATGTACCTGAACTTGTTCGTGGTAAAACAGGCCGTGTATATGGCGACTTAATGAGTCTACTTACCCTCATGAAAGGTCAACCTTTGGCATATAACAAAGACAACCAAGAAGATAAAGAACCACTATTTGATGCTATCGATACAGTTCGAGGCTCTTTGATGGCTTTCGCAGACATGATTCCTGCACTTGTTCCAAATATTCCTGAAATGCGCGAAGCTGCGCTGCGTGGTTTCTCAACAGCAACCGACCTTGCTGATTACTTAGTGAAAAATGGTGTTGCATTCCGCGATGCACATGAAATCGTCGGTAAAGCAGTTGCGCTTGGCGTACAAGAAGGTAAGGATTTATCAGAACTTACGCTTGAACAACTTCAACAATTCTCTGATTTAATTCAAGCTGACGTCTTTGAAAAAGCATTAACTTTAGAAGCTTCTGTCAATGCACGTAACCACATCGGTGGAACAGCACCTGCTCAAGTTGAAGCAGCAATTGAGCGTGCTCATGCGCGTTTAGAAGCTCTTTACGCTTAATTTCTGATTATATTTTTGGAGTATTGATATGTCTCGCCAAGTATTTTGCCGTAAGTATCAAAAAGAAATGGAAGGTTTGGATTTTGCACCATTCCCTGGTCCTAAAGGTCAGGAACTATTTGATAGTGTTTCTAAGCAAGCATGGGGCGAATGGTTAAAGCATCAAACTACTTTAATCAATGAAAAACGTTTAAATGTCTTTGAAGCTGATGCAAAGAAATTTCTTGAAGAACAACGTGAAAAGTTCTTCAACAATGATGAAACTTTAGAAAAAGCTGAAGGCCTAAAGCCTGAGTAAAAAAGAAAGCACTGCTTTTCTTTTTTACGTAAGATAAGGACGAAGTCCGCGTAGGCTTTAATCTAAAAAGAATCCCCATCTTTGGGGATTCTTTTTTATGCGTTACTTTAAAAATTAGGCAAGAAAAACACAGAAGGTGTGCACAGGCTTTAATCCCAAAAGAATCTGCGTAATAGAGGTCCTTTTTTATGGGACATCAAATAAATATCAATGGAGTCAAAATTTAGCTGACGAAAGAAGTGCTTGTGGTGGATTTAAAATATGACCTAATTGGTAAACTCCATCCATATTTAACTGCATCTCCATTCGGTCAACACGAATTGGGCCAAATTTAATGTAAATCTGCCGATTTTGAAGATCAAACCGCTGCTCCAAAACCTGTCCATTGAATTGTAAAGAGTTCATAGATGTTAAGTCCATAAGCGCTTTAAAAGGTTGCTCTTCATCCTTTATATAATGAATCCTTTTTCTATCACTCACAAAATTTTCTAAATGGTTTAAATCCTGAGATTTAAAAGATGTAATTTCACGAATTTGAGATTCCTCAATACCTAAAGCATTGACCAAACTTAACTGATCGTCTGGCAGTAATTTAAAATGCCCATTGTTAGGATGTGCCGCCCAACTCATACTCGAAAGACCCCAAGCACAGATTCCCCACAAAACTTGCTTAAATTGTCTCATTCCCCATCGCTCTCACTGAACGTAATAAAAGCCATCTTTAAAAACATTTCAGCCAAACACAACTACCATTTATCTTAAATATCATTTACTTAACAAGAGTTGTTAGACTCACGTCACAGACAAATCTTTTTTATTGATATTTATCTTGCTATCTAAAAAAGACTGCATAAATGTAAAGCAGAAAATAGACACATAAGATGATTATGAGTTATCAATTTCATCAGAGTAGGCTAATCTCTGTATTAAAATTAACCACCATTTGAGCGCATCATGTTTATCATTCGTCCTTATATTGAGACTGACTTAGAAGACATCATTCAACTCTGGGAAAGATGTGATCTAACACGACCATGGAATAATCCGGAAATTGATATTTTTAGGAAGGCTGCACAAAAAGATGACTTATTCTTGGTGGCTGTGAAAGATCAGTTCATTATCGCAACATTAATGGGTGGTTACGACGGTCATCGCGGGTGGATCAATTACCTCGCGGTACATCCCAATCATCAACGGAATGGTGTTGCTACAGCGTTGATTCAACATTTGGAAAAAAGATTGATTGCACTTGGTTGTCCAGAAGTTCAGCTTTTAGTGCAAAAAGAATTTATTGATATTCAAAACTTTTATGAACAATTGGGATATGACGAAAAAGAAGTTGTATGCCTTGCTAAAAGACTCATTCACGACCATTAAGAAATTTTATAAAACAGGAGCATTTATCAATTTACCGATCCGTAAAAATATTGGGAATCGAATATTAAATTTATGACCGGTATCATTATTCAAAGTTAAGGCATATTGGCTCATCTGACTTAAGATTTGTGTCGCCTGATTATTGGCTTGCGTATTTTGTTTAAGATATTTCTTTAAAGCTGACCATGTATTTAAATAATCAATCAATTGATCAATCCGCCATTTACAATGCATGTGCTGCTCACAGGTCGGGATTTCTTCAAAAGGAAATGGAATCGTTTGATATTTCAGATCAATATAGTGACGCTCAATCTCCCAATATGTTTTCAATACTTGGTGATATAGCTTTTCAATACAGCTTTGAAGCTCCTCATTCTCCACTTCAATAAGCCCATATCCAATCACTGCAAAGACACCCTGGGGCTTCAGTGTTCGATAGACTTCTTGAAAAAATAACTCGAAGTCAAACCAATGAATGGCTTGGGCAACTGTAATCAGGTCAAAACATTGTGCTTTAAAATTGCTATGTTCAGCATTATCAATTCGGTAAATTACATTATCTATTGCTGGGGCTTGCTGAAGTTGTGCTGCGCTTATATCCGTTGCAATGACTTGATTAAAATGCGGAGCCAATAAGCGGGTGAATTGTCCTGAACCTGCCCCGCAATCCCAAGCCATTTCATAGTTCTGAACATATTTGAAGATTTCGTCAATCACACTTTGTGGATAACTTGGACGAGCTTGTTGATAAAGCTCACTTTGATCAGAAAATAGGTCTTTCATTTTTTATTCTGAATTTGATCGAGAAATCAACCTTAGCACATCAAAAAAATGGATGATGAATGACTTCGATTCATTTTGTATTATTTTATAAGCAAAAAAAATCCTCAACATTGTTGAGGATTTTTCGAATATGGTGGCGAGACCCAGGATCGAACTGGGGACACACGGATTTTCAATCCGTTGCTCTACCAACTGAGCTATCACGCCGATGGGGTGTATTAAGCCGTAACTGAGCTCAATAGTCAATAAAAATCATGCATTTTTTATTTGTTCGAGTAAATTTTACCCAAAAAAAAATCTCTGATGGGATCAGAGATTGAAAATACAAATTCTTAAAAGAATATGGTGGCGAGACCCAGGATCGAACTGGGGACACACGGATTTTCAATCCGTTGCTCTACCAACTGAGCTATCACGCCGATGTCGCGTATTAAACAGTTTCATCTCGATATAGTCAAGCAAGTTTTTGGGATATTTAAACAAATGGATGTTTTTAAAACAACATTTAGATTATTCGATGTAAATACATACAAATCCAATAAAAAAAGCCAGTATTGACTGACTTTTAATATTTAAAATCGAACAATAGTTTTAAATTTTTTCCAAACTACTTAAACAACGATGTATTGCACCACATCCAGGCTCAAAATGATTAACGCCTTTCTCTTCTTCCATTCGACATGCTTCACTCACTAAGCGCTCTGCGACACCACGTCCACGGTTAGCCGGATGAACTACGATATTTTCAAGCGTTCGACTTTCACCTTGTCCAGTTGACCAAATGGCCCCAATGATCTTTGTATTAAATTCTGCCGTATAAAGTAAGGTATACTGAGTTAAGTTTTGCTCAAGTTGTTCAATGGCATCTTGTCCGTCACTAAATTCTGGACTGGTGTCATATAAGCGCTCAAGCTGTTCACGAACTTCAACATTATCAAGCGAAGTTATTGCATGTACGGTTATAGGCATTGATTAACCCTCCTGAGCAATCTAATATGCTGTCACTTTCGTGACATCGAAAATCTACATTCATCATTTTTAACGTTTTTGAGGAACGTGTCTATGACGCAACGTATCAGTGAAGTGGTAAGAAACACAAACGAAACCAAAATTCGTGTTCGCGTGAATCTTGATGGTACTGGTCAAGGCACCCTCAATACAGGTGTTCCATTTTTAGACCATATGATCGACCAAATCAAGCGTCATGGTTTATTTGATATCGATATTCATTGCGACGGCGATTTAGAAATTGATGATCACCATACAGTAGAAGACTGTGGTATTACCCTTGGTCAGGCATTTGCACAGGCTTTAGGTGACAAAAAAGGTTTACGTCGCTATGGTCACTTCTATGCACCACTTGATGAGTCCTTGAGTCGTGTCGTTGTTGACCTATCAGGCCGCCCTGGCTTATGGATGGACATTCCATTTACGCGCGCGCGCATTGGTACTTTTGATGTCGACCTATTCTCTGAGTTTTTCCAAGGCTTTGTGAATCACGCATTAATGACACTCCACATAGACAATTTGAAAGGTAAAAATAGCCATCACCAAATTGAAAGTGTATTTAAAGCATTTGCACGAGCACTTCGTATGGCTTGTGAAGTAGATCCACGTGCAGAAAATACTGTAGCTTCAACCAAAGGTACTTTGTAATGACCCGTATTGCCCTTCTTGATTATGGCATGGGAAATCTTCACTCAGCAGCAAAAGCACTTGAGCATGTTGGTGCAACCGTTGATGTGACCAATGATCCTAAGCTGATTGCTCAAGCAGATAAAATTGTGTTCCCAGGCGTTGGTGCAATGCGTGATTGCATGCAAGGTATGCACGAGGCTGGCATTGACGAGGTTGTACGCAATGCCGTTTTCAACAAGCCTGTCCTTGCGATTTGTGTCGGCATGCAAGCTCTGCTGGAACACTCTGAAGAAAATGGTGGTGCAGATGCATTAGGCATTTTTGATGGTGCTGTTAAACGCTTTCCAGATATTGAAGGTTTAAAAGTTCCCCATATGGGTTGGAATCAGGTACACCAAGCAGATCCAAGCCATCCAATGTGGAACAACATTGATCAAGATGCTCGTTTCTATTTCGTACATAGTTTCTATGTTGAACCGAAACAATCTGAGATCATTGCTGCGACATGTAACTACGGTTTGGAATTCTGCACCGCAATCCATAAAGATAATTTGTTTGCTACTCAGTTCCATCCAGAAAAAAGTCATACAGCTGGCTTACAGTTGTTGAAAAATTTTGTAGAGTGGAAAATTTAAAGCCATAATAAAGCTCACTGTTTTCAGTGAGCTTTTTTTCAGACTTTACTCTAAATATCTTTTACGACAAAGCCACCTTCAATTGGCTCAACAGTTACTTTAATTTCTGCTTTTAGATTCAGCGCAGCATAACGACTTTTAAGTTCTGAAATTAATTGTTCTGGCGTTGCATCTTTTAAAGCCAACTCATCCTTCAAATGATACTGTTTAAAACTTTCTGATTTTTTACCATCTTTTGCGTCTGAAACCCATCGTTCTGCAGCACTCAGTACTTTCGCTAATTCAACTAGATGTTGAGCATTAGCAGGAGTTGACTCTTGCACCCATTTCGACAGTGTTTCCTTAGAGACTCCCAATGCATTCACCACATCAGTCGGTTTAATGTTTTTCTCTTTGATCAATTTTCTAAGTTTTTTAGCACCTTCGCTAAATAAATCATCTTCTTGAACTGCCATCGCTTCTGTCCAAATCTTATTCACTGTCTGCAGTTTCAATTTAACATTAAGCCTATGCAGTTGAGTCTAATATTGCCAAACAAATCAGATGAAATTGAAATTATTTTCAATATAGATAATTCACAAATAAAAGTGTGATCTAATTTTTCTCATTACTCAGTTTGAATTAAAAAGAAAAATAAATTGACCCAATGATTAATTGTTAACTTATGTAAAGACAATGAGCACCAATTTTAATCATTAAAAAAATACACAAAATTCACAAAATCAATCAACGAATCGAACAAGTTGGCATTTTAGGTATTTACACCATGCTACTCGATAATATTCATGCATTATAAGTGTACATTTATTCTATCAAGCACCAAATTAAACCACAATAAATAATTGATTTTGTTAACATTTTTAAACATTACCCTTGTGTTGTATTAAGTTGCTGTTTTTACGGCATATCTTCAAAATTATTCCACTTATATTGTTTTTTTTCGATTTGTCTGAAATTTTTTTCTTTGTTAATTATGAACTTGCTGAAACAACAAAGATCCAACACTAACCACATATATTTTGGAGCAATCTGCACATGTTTAAACTTTTTACTGGAAAAATCAGTGGCGTTCTAAGCCTTGCTTTACAGGGAATTACGAAAGCAGTTGGTTTTATTCTAGAAACCGTAACGACAGTTGTAGATACCGTTGTTGACACAGTAGGGACGCTGACCAAACCATTAACGGATAAGTTAACAGAATTGCCACTGATCGGAGATACAGTGGAATCGGTACTCAATCTTGAAAATAATTTACTAGGAAATTTAAGCGGAGGCTTACACGCTATCGCTGATGATTTTTCGAAGGGAGATCTATTAGGGGGCATTAATACTGCATTGAATGGCACTACTGCAACTGTAGGCCAAACCATCAAAGATGTTTCAAATGTTGTAGGTGAAGTCGCTGGTTTAGCCGATCCCGTGACCGACCTGCTAAGCCAAGTGCCAGGTTTAGGTGCTGTCGTAGATGTTGTCGGAGAAACTTCTTCAAATCTTTTGGGATTCGTGAGTGAAACGGGAGATTATGTCGCAAGTACCAAACCTCTTGATCTCGTGACTGGTCTCATTGATGATCCTTTAGGCAGTGTCACAGGAACATTAGGAGACGTCTCAGGAACATTGGATAATTTACTGGATGATTTAGCACCTGTAACAGATGCTCTGTCATCGATTCCTGTCGTGGGTGATCTTGTAGGATTCACGGGAGAGATCACAAATGCTTTAGGTGCAATCCCAACCAGTATCACACCAACTAGCTTTGATCTAATCTCTAACTTAGATACAACACCATACATTTAATTCAAAGTTCGTATTAAAAACCGTCAACATTGTTCTGACGGTTTTTTTTCATTGTTACTTCGCTCATTTGATGTTTCTTTGCTAAGATTGCTGCGAATAAACTCCAGAATACTGGCAAGGAGCGAAAGCATGCTGATTATCCCTGCAATTGACCTTAAAGATGGTAAATGTGTCCGTTTAAAACAAGGTCGTATGGAAGACGATACCGTTTTCTCTGATGATCCTGTGGCAACAGCACAACATTGGGTAGACGCTGGTGCTCGCCGTTTACATTTAGTTGATCTAAATGGTGCTTTCGCTGGTACACCTATTCACAAACCTGTTGTGGAAGCGATTGCAAAAGCACAACCTGAACTGCCAATTCAAATTGGTGGTGGCATCCGTTCTCTTGAAACTATCGAACACTACTTAGATGCAGGTGTATCATTCGTCATTATTGGTACAAAAGCAGTCAAAGAACCTGAGTTTGTTGAGGAAGCTTGTAGAAAATTCGCAGGCCACATCATTGTCGGTATTGATGCAATCAATGGCATGGTCGCAACTGATGGCTGGGCAAATGTAACTGACGTAAAAGCAACTGATTTAGCTAAACGCTTTGCAGATGCTGGTGTATCTAGTATCGTGTATACAGATATTGCACGTGATGGCATGATGCAAGGTGTGAATATCGAACAAACAGTTAATCTTGCGACTTATTCAGGTTTACCTGTGATCGCTTCAGGCGGTGTGACCAATCTTGACGACGTTCGCAACTTAAAAGGTCAGCCTGGTATTTTAGGTGCGATTACTGGTCGTGCAATTTATGAAGGCACTTTAAATCTTCGTGAAGCTCAATTATTACTTGATGAACAAGCGCTCTAATAGCGCATGTTTCTAAAGAGGTCTTAGGACCTCTTTTTTCTTACTTAAAAAATATGTTGAATTTATCTCCTACCCTCAAAACCAAAACACCACAACTTGCCCTTATTGCAATTACGATGATTTGGGGTGCCAGTTTCATAACAGTCAAATATGGATTGAACTTCAGCACACCAGTGCTTTTCGTTGCCTTTCGATTTGCAGCAGCTGCGCTGGCTGTTGGTCTGATCTCACTTCAATATTGTAAATATTTTAGTGCTAAAGATATTTGGGCAGGATTTTGCATTGGAACAGTGATTGCAATTGGCTATGGAACGCAAACCATTGGCTTACAGACCATCACCAGTAGCGAGTCTGCCTTTTTGACAGCACTTTATGTGCCGTTGGTTCCCATCTTATTGTGGTTGCTCTTTAAAAAAAGGCCACATGTCATGACATGGATAGGGGCAGGACTCGCCTTTGTAGGTTTAGTTTTCTTAACAGGCAATGGGTTTGGTGCTATTCGGCTTGAATTTGGTCAGATCATTACCTTGATAGGATCAATTGCGATTGCGCTTGAAATTATTCTCATTAGTTACTTTGCACCTCGAGTCAATTTACGCCGAGTGACGATATTACAACTCATTTTTGCATCGTTAATTTGTTTTCTAATGGCACCATTGGTGGGTGAAACACAACTCCCTGAGTTTAACTGGATCTTCGTTGCGATTATTGGAGGATTAGGACTTGCAAGTGCAATCATTCAGTTAGTCATGAACTGGGCTCAACGCGTGGTTGATCCTTCACAGGCTGCCATTATTTATTCTGGCGAACCTGTTTGGGCGGCTTTGATTGGGAGATTAGCAGGTGAGCGTTTAGCTATGCTCTCAATTTTAGGTGGCGTGTTGGTTGTGCTCGGTGTAATTACCAGTGAGTGGAGACCAAAATTTAAGAAGAAAGAATAAGCTTATTGGGGCTCTTTTAGCTTTAACATCATACATGGTTGAAAATACTGTGCTTCAGGCATAGGCGCATAAAAGGGATGCAAGAGTTCCTTCCATTTTAAATACGCCTCTGACTGCCTAAAACCTTCCGTATGATCTTCAAGTTTGTTCCAGTAAATCAGTAAAATATAAGCATGTTCATTATTCGTATTTTTAATCAGCTGAACCGCATTTAGCCCCTTCATTGGTGAAATAATGTCTTTAGCTAATTTAAAAGCATTTTCGAATGCCTCACTCTGGTTCATTTTGATATTTAAATGAACATGCTCAATAATCATGACACCACCCCATTCATGAGTTTTAATTATTGATACATTGGCTCGTTATCATTGACCTTAATAATTCCTTTGATCGCACGATAAACAATCCAAACCCATGACAAACCAATCACTGCGATACAGAATGTTGTTGCACCCAGTGCTACACCAGCAAAGGCATTAGGATTGTCACCCGTGAAGAATAAGAACAAAAACGGCAGGAACGCGATGATATTCCAAATTAAATACCACCAAAAAGTACGAATTTGCCAAGTAAAATGACTTTCAAAAATTGAGCCCTGTACCTTTGATCGTTTCCAATAGTTAATAATTAGCGCAATAACCGCCAAAATACCTGCTGAAAAAATAGCGATGATATACAGGATATAAAGTAAAATCGTTAAGCTGCGGTTTGGATCTTGATCAGCTGTATAATTCATAAAGTCACCTTTTTAATTTTTTTGAGGCTTTATAATTTCAAACCATTAAATGGTGAAATTATCCATAAAATAATCAGTATATTAAACGCTATAGTACAGAAATAAATTTTTCGAAATGGTTGTTTTTGTGTTTTATGACGCAAGCGTTGCTGAGCAAGCCAAGCACTCGGCCATCCTCCTAATAGAGAAACCACATGTAATGTATTTTCTGGTACACGTTGACTCCCCTGTTGAGCCGCCGCTTTATCGTGTGCATATAAGCCATAGGTGATCAGGTTCATCAATAAAATGACCAACACCACCATCATACTCAATAGCCCCAATAGGACTAATGTAGCAAGCGTCAAGATATAAGCAATAATCGATACTTGCATCGGTTGCATTTTTTGTTGAGTAACTGGTGAATGACGCGGCTTCGTTTTTACTTTTTTTGCCTGAGTCGCTTTTAAGTATGTTACTTGTTTCGCTTTAAATCGACCTTGACCATCCAATTGAACGATATACTCCAAAGCACAACCTGGAATCGGTCTTGGGCCTGGTTTGGCAAAATCTTTAATGTGAAGGAAAACGCGATCTTTGGATGAATCATTGGGTTGAATAAATCCATAGCCTTTTTCATCAAACCATTCAACTAGACGACCTTGATCACGCATATTTCCCCCAGATTTTTTAAATTTTTTAAGCTGTTACAAATTTTAATCGTTCAACCAGCATATTGCGCATTTCTAAAGGATTTTTTTGCAAAATATCTTCGCCAACACGCCCCATTTCTTTGTTCTTTTGAGCCACTAGCAAACGCATCATCCAGAAACGCCCAGCTGCCATCGCTAAATAGAGTTCTAGACATGATTTTTCATCACTGGTCATTTCACGTACACTTTGATAAGCCTCCAAGAATGCTAAGGCCTTTTCCTCATTCAAATGAACACTTGGATATTCCGTACAGAAATCATTCATCGTAATGGCGATATCAAACAAAAGTTCATCTTTATTCAACTCATAAAAATCGAGTATCCCTTTTAAAGTAGCCCCTTCAAATAAAGTGTTATCTCTAAATAGGTCAGAATGGATAAAACCTCGTGGACGATCAGGGTACATTGCGGTAAGAGCGTCATATAAACCTAACAAACTATTTAATAATACTTGATCGGCTGGATTTAACGTAGGTCGAAGCTGCTGAGCCACACTTAACCAATAATCATGATTACGATACTCTGCGCGCTCTAAGGGAAAGTTATCGAGAGCCACATGTATTTGAGCCTGTGCAATAGCAATGGACTGAACCTGTTCAAGTGATGAAGGCATAGGATGCTTGCCACGCATTCTAGGCGCAATTTGTGCAGGTTTATTTTTTAAGATCTGAATCGAACGTCCTGAATGTTTCAAAGGTACAGGCACAGGCAGACCTGCATGACCCAGATGCTCAAGTACAGGGACGAGTTCACCTGCGCCTTGCTTATCCATATCTTCAAAAATTGTTAAAACAAATTCGGTTTGATCTGCACAAACTAGAAAATAGTTCGTATTTTGAATACCTCCTTGAATCGGAATCAGGTCAATCACCTCTAATCCATAAGGCGTAGCAAAATCCTGAACTTCCTTTAAAGTCAAAGTGGTATAAACCGACATAAAAAAACCTGCGAAAAAACTTACATTATTTTGATAGAATACCTGCTCCGACTACCAAGGTGTAGCACCAAAGTCTGTAAGTTTCATAATCGGCTGTTATTTTTGGAAAAAATTATGCTTGCTAAACGTATTATTCCTTGCCTCGACGTAGATAACGGTCGAGTTGTAAAAGGTGTTCAATTCCTTGATATTCGTGATGCAGGCGACCCAGTTGAAGTAGCACGTCGTTATAACGAACAAGGTGCAGATGAGATTACTTTTCTCGATATCACTGCAACATCTAATGGGCGTGACACCACTTACCGTACGGTTGAGCGTATGGCTGAAACTGTATTTGTACCACTGACCGTAGGTGGCGGTGTTCGTAAAGTTGAAGATATTCGTTTATTGCTTAACGCTGGTGCAGACAAAGTCAGTATTAACTCAGCTGCTGTCTTTAATCCTGAATTCGTTCAAGAAGCCTCTCAACGTTTTGGTGCACAATGTATTGTAGTTGCGATTGATGCAAAAAAAACGGGTGAAAATAAGTGGGAGATTTTCACACATGGTGGTCGCAAACCAACGGGTATCGATGCGATTGAATGGTCTGTGAAAATGGCAGAATACGGCGCAGGCGAATTGCTCATTACGTCAATGGATGCAGATGGTACAAAAGCTGGTTATGACTTAGCATTGATGCGTCAGATTAATGATCGTGTAACGATTCCAACGATTGCTTCAGGTGGTGTGGGTAATCTTCAACATCTAGCAGACGGAATTTTACAAGGGGGTGCTGATGCAGTGCTTGCAGCCTCTATCTTCCACTTTGGTCAACACACTATCCCGGAAGCAAAACAATATTTAGCTGAACAAGGCATTGAAATGCGTCTTTAATCATGCCCCATAAAAAAGAGGCAAATGCCTCTTTTTTTGCAAAAAAAAGAGCCCGAAGGCCCTAAAAACCAAGAAAAAACAGCGCTTGGTTCGTTATGCAAAGCGATAAACTGGAGAGTTCTACCATCAGATTTTCATTCTCCGATTTATTCATCTCATATCATAAATGACAGATCTGCACGAAATCTTGACAAAAGCTACATATTTTATTGACCAAACATGACAAATCAGACGTCAATTCAGCCAATTCCAGATCTAATCTGACTTACTCCACTATAGCCAAAGCTTTTTTTGAAATATCGGAGCGCGCTGCTTTCTGCTCAACCCACTTTGCGGGGAAATATTGTTCAACGATATGATTGACTCGTTTTGAAATAAAAGACGGTAACTGCACCCCTAAAGGGTTATCTTCCTTCAAATCTGGCGTTGAAATGACGCGTGTCCCTAAAATGTAATCAAACCAAGGCTTAGTGACACACCAATTTGCATCTTGATTGGCGTTCATATGGTGGTCATAGTGCCAAGGAATTTTCTTTTTTGCCCAATGAGGTTCGAGGTGAGCTCTGCGATGCGTGTAGTAGTAGTTACAAGCACTATAAAGCACGGATAAACTCATGCCTTTCGAGATTGGATAAAATGCTGTTCCAAATACAGCAGCAACAATCCCCAATGATACGATTTCATTTTTTGTTCGCCAATTTGAGATTCCCTCTACATAACCCTCATCATGGAAATCTTGTGTTCTAACTTCACGGTGATGTGCCCAATGAGATTCCATATTTTTAGGCACAGGACTAAACCTCGCTTTACCCGGACGGTGTACACCATGTAGAACATATTTATGCGCGACCCATTCAAATCCATTGGCAATGATTAAGCCTGCAACAAAACCTTTAATCATGTTCAAAATCCCTGTTTCTTTTCTTTCAATATATCTAACTCAAGCTCTCAACCATTGACGCAAGATAAAATTTTCATTGACAAATCACGACATATTTTTCAATGTCGTATGGTAGAAAAAGCGCTTGTATGGCACTGTAAAAACAGGCTTAATAACTCATCGTGATTTCAATTGATAAAACAAGAAAAGTATTAATCACATGCAGCAGATAAAGGACTATTCAGGCTCGGTTCATGGTGGACTTGGACATCTCTTACATAATTATTGTGAAGAGAACGGTCTCCCTATTCCTGCAAAATTGGCAAGTATTCAGCAAGCCGAACGCTTTGACTTTAGCATTTGGCGTGAAATATTAAATGAAATTTATGAAGTACACCCACAACCTGCGTTAGGGTTAGAAATTGCTCAATGGGTCAAACCACAACATTTAGGCATTATCGCGTATATCGCTTTATCATGCGATAACCTAGCAGAAGCACTCACCCGTTATCATGAATATCATCGTTTAATTTATGATGGTACACCTCTCGCCGTCGATCTGGAGCAAGGCGTATTTAGCGTACGTTGGGAAGATTTGCCGATGCATTTGTCGACACAAATCACGGATGAAATTGCGATGGCATTATTGGTTGAATTTCTAAAACGTTATGCGGGTATTGAGCATTTACATATTCAAGAAATTCACTTTCGCTTTCCAGCACCAAAAAATGTTGCGATTTATGAGCGTTTTTTTCAGAGCAAAGTAAAATTCTCTCAGCCTCATGTCAAGCTTACTTTTCCAAGCCAGCTCCTACAATCACCGATTAAACAAGCTGATCAAACTTTACAAAAACTCCTGATGCAGCAAGCTCAAGATTTGTTAAGTCGACTCCCCAATAACACACAAATCGATGAGCGGTTACAGCAAGCCATTCTGATTGGAATCCAAAGACACAATTATCAAATTCAAACTGTCGCAGAACAAGTGGGAATGTCAGTCAGACAACTTCAGCGCCATTTACAAAATCAAGGTGATACCTATCAGCAGCGCGTTCAAGAAGTCCGCAAACTTCTAGCGATTCAATATTTACAAGATCCTTATCTCAGCTTACATGAGATTTCGTTATTGCTCAGTTATTCAGAACAAAGTGCATTCCAACGCGCATTTCGTCAGTGGATGAAGATGACGCCCCAGCAGTGGCGTATTCAACATCATATTCGCAGTTCATGATTGTCAATCTAAGTCATCATTCTAAAGATGATTAATGAATCACAAGAATGGATTTTCTATTTCATTCTCAGCCGTCGTTTCTATTTTTTCTGCTAAATTTTTTTGATCTTCTAAATAGATGACCATTGCATCTAAATATTGTTTTAACGCTTTCGCAGCGGCTAAACCGGCTTGATCTTTGGTGATTTGTAAGTTGCCATAAATACTCACACGATCAAGATCATTTTCAAGCGTCAGATCATGTATCGAATGTGACTCAGTCCCATTTTCAAAAGGCTTAAACATGGCAAATCTCTTTATGTTTATAAATATCAATCCCTGAAGATAAATGAATCTTCAGGGCAAATTCGAGCTTTTTTATTTAAGGATTTGTAATAAATATTGCAACAACGCTTGAACCAACTCTTTCACGATTGCATCTTGTGCTTGTTCATCGATCTTAGCCTCTTGATTCGTTACGGTTGTATTGACAGGTACGCTTTGACTACTAAACTCTTTTTGCAGCGCTTTGAGTTGATCTGTTGAGATATCAACTGCACATTGGCTTTCGGCATCCCAGTGCGAATACTCTATCGCTTGTTGAGCTTTGACCTGATTGGCTTTTAATGGCAATTTATAAGTATTACGCTTTTGCTCAGATGTAAGTTGAGGAAACAGATTCATGCCAAGCACTTCTTCTAACTGGCATACACTGACCACTTGCATCTGTAGTGAATTATTATTTGGAGCGTAATATGCGCCAATAGCACCTGTTTTAGGTATATATACGGCTTTAAACACCGCTGTTGGAACAATAACACCGCGTCCAATGGTTTTCAGTTTTTTGCCACTATATACAGGCCCGGTAATCACATACACATCATGTTTCTGCTTCGTAACGATTGCACGTGTCGCTTCCTCAATTTCTCGCCAGATTTGTTGGTTATTCTGCGGAGCTTGAGGAACCATATTTGCTAAAGAAAAACTGTCGTACTGTGCAGCTTTATTTGGCATATCAGCATTTGGAGCCATATGACCACGGTCATATCCCGACCCACGATAATCTGATAATAATGCTCGATGCTTTTCTGCTACACGAATCTCCTCATGGAAACTGTCTTCTCTTTTTATTTTTTGGCTCAGCCGATCTGGATTCAGATATTCAGCTACCCATAATGGTGTTTTTGAGACACCAGAATACATAGTGGTGAATCCATTAAAGCATAATGGGTAGCGATCTTTACTTAAGCTCTCTTTGATTAAATAAGGTGGCTCTTGGCGATAAAATTGATTTAGACAAGCTGTATTATTAACCGAACCTGAAAATGGCAGATATGAAGACAACTTTTCTTGACCGAAAGCAATTGCAAAGCTTCCTGCTGCAACAATACCTAATACAGCTTTTACCACAATATTATTCAAACTCAGATTACCTATTCATTCCGTGTTCAACTTCTAGCCCAATGCGTGGGCTTTATTCAAAACCGGCCACAGCTTAACAAGCTATGAATTTGAAGTACATCAAGTGAATTTTCAAGTGAATAAAGGATCTTCGCATTCCGTTCAAATATCACTCAAAATAAGTAACAAATTGTTGTTTTTATAGAATAGTTTTTTAATACTCTTTAAGGTTTTACGTGTATTTGATTGAATTACATCAATTACTTGTGAGATGGTATAAAAGTTATTTAGTAAATTAAAAGAATTGAAAGTGAGGACACTATGAAATTAGCACATACTTCTTTGACAGCATTAGTAATGGGTTTATCTTTGGCAAGTGCAAGTGCATTTGCTGAGCCACCAGTTCAAGCTGGCGAAACTTTGGAAAGCCTTTCTAAAGCTAAAGTCGTAACAACAGTGAATGGTCAGCCTGGTACTTTACAAGAAGTATTAGCTAATGGTCAGATGAAAGTTATTTCTGAAGGTGCTACAACACAAGCGCCTGCTGATGCGAAAGCGCCTATTGGAAACTTACCACCTGCTGAAGCAGAAGAAACTGCTCCTCAAGCACAAACTGCAGTTCCAGCTCAACCTGAAGTAAATGCAACTGAAGAAGCGCCTGTAGAAGCACCAGCGGCTGAGTAAGGTATTAGGCTTAATAAAAAACCGCCTTTGAGGCGGTTTTTTATATCCAAAATTTTAGCAAACGCTTACTCAGATTTCGATCTGGCTTCCCATTTCGACCACGCGATTTGGTGGAATTAAATAGAAATCACTCACAGGACTGGTATTCCGCTGCATTGATATAAATAATTTTTCACGCCATGGCGCCATTCCTTCTCCCACGGTATGAATCAGACGATCACGTGAAATAAAGAAACTAATTTGCATCATATCAAATTCAAAATTTAACTGCTCATATGCCGCTTTCAGCGCGACTGGAATGTTGGGTTGGTCTTTAAACCCATAATATACAAAAATCCTAAAGAATCGATTATCCATCTTTTCTACACGAATTCTCTCAATATCAGGTACATAAGGTACATCTTTAGTAATGACCGTAATCATCATATTACGTTCGTGTAGAACCTTATTATGCTTAATATTGTGCAACATCGCATGTGGAACGATATTAGGTGTTCCTGTGAGGAAAATTGCATCCCCAGGAACAATCAGCGTTTCATCACTCATCTTGACACTTTGAATAAAGAGATCAATAGGTAACGCATCAGACTCAAGCTTATTAAGTACGATTTGACGGCCATCTTTCCACGTCATTAAAACGGTAAATACAATTGCACCAATCAAGATTGGCACCCATCCACCACCAACAATTTTTAAAGAAGTCGAAGCAACAAAAATGAGGTCGATGATCAATAAAGGCACAGCAAAAAGGGCTACTTTCCAAACAGGCCAGCGCCAAACGCCATAAGCTAAAATCGAAATTAAAATCGTACCGCACAGCATCGTCATGGTCACTGCTACACCGTAGGCACTGGCAAGATTCGCGCTATTTTCAAATAATAAAATGAGAATAATGACTGAAATAAATAATACCCAGTTGATGAACGGGACATAGATTTGTCCTTGTTCAACATCAGATGTATGTTGCACGGTTAAACGCGGTAAATAGCGCAATTGAATCGCTTGATTGACCATTGAGAATACGCCCGTAATCACCGCTTGAGACGCAATCACGGCAGCAGCGGTTGCAAGACCAATCATTGGAAATAAAGCCCAATCAGGGACTAACAGATAAAATGGGTTCTCAATTGCATTTGGATCTCGTAAAAGTAAAGCACCTTGACCCGCATAGTTAAAAACTAGACTTGGCAATACAATCACAAACCAAGCAAGCTTAATAGGCATACGACCAAAATGCCCCATATCTGCATATAGTGCTTCACCCCCCGTCATCGTTAAAATGACGGCACCCATCGTGAGGAATGCAACAAAAGGTTGGTTGATGATAAAGCCAAACGCCCAATGCGGACTGATCATTGCCAACACGAACGGTGTTTGCATAACACTCCATAAGCCTAATAGTCCAATTGATGCAAACCACAATAATGTGATTGGTCCAAAGAACTTACCCATGGTCGCCGTGCCGTGGCGCTGAATTAAAAACAGTGCTGTTAAAATACCGATGGCCAATGGTAATAACCATTGATTAAACATCGGAGTCGCAATACTTAAACCTTCAATCGCGGATAAAATAGAAATTGCTGGGGTAATAATGCCATCACCAAAAAACAGTGATGCCCCGATAAAGCCCAAGGCAATCAGATAAATTTTGCGTTGATCTGCAATACGGGTTGAACGTAGATTTAAGGCGAGAAGCGACATAATACCGCCTTCACCATTGTTATCTGCCTTCATAATGACTGAGACATATTTAAAGCTGATGGTGAGCATCATGCACCAGAAAATGAGCGACAAAATGCCCAGAACGGTTGCCTCAGTAATTGCAATATGAGCCGTAAGGAAGCATTGACGCAATGCATACAGAGGACTGGTTCCAATGTCACCAAACACCACTCCTAATGCTGCCAATGTTACCGCAGGAAGTGCGGCTTTTTTTGCAGTGCTTTGCATATTTTAGTCTTCATGCATTCGACAGAATTTTTCGGCAATCATATCACTGGCTAAAAACTTTTTCTTTAAATCAATTGTTTCAACTTGGCATCTGCTTTTTTTTTAGTTATCATCGCACGCCTTGGTGAAGTGTCCGAGTGGCTGAAGGAGCACGCCTGGAAAGTGTGTATACGTTAATAGCGTATCGAGGGTTCGAATCCCTCTTTCACCGCCAGAATTTTAAAAACCGAATCTCATGATTCGGTTTTTTTTCGCCTAATATTTCGATTTTGGCACGTATCTCGCTTCATTTTACTGTCATCAACATCATGTTAAGTTAATAAAAACAATACTTAAGGAGCTGAACAACCTAACAACGTTATTCAAATAGATGATTTTTGCACACCTATTTAAATATAGAACCTGCTATTCCGGAGATAATATGAATAACAGCGCCAACTATGTAAAACAAATTAAAAATGCAAAACGTGGTGGCTACACACCCACTATCGCTAAAGATGTGAATAAACACAAAATTCAAAAAGCGCTAAGATTAATTGAGCAATGGAGAAAATTAGCACAAGAGTTAAAACCTCAAATGCAATTTGATATGGCTTATACTCTTGAAGAGTGTGCACAAGACCTTGATCGTATTCTAAAAAACAAATAGTTGACCCTATACAATTTTCTCAAGATGCCTGTACACGCTATGACGGGCATCACTATAAAATGAGGAGAAAAGAAGATCAAAAATAAAGCAAAAACAATTCATCCTGCTCAATTTTAATTAATCGATTAATTTTTGACTTGCGTTTTAGTGAAAAAACGCTATTATTCTCTCCACGTTGCCGGCATAGCTCAGTTGGTAGAGCAACTGACTTGTAATCAGTAGGTCCACAGTTCGAATCCGTGTGCCGGCACCATTTTATACTTAGCCTCGCTTTTTAGTGAGGCTTTGTTGTTTTTGATGATTTATTTTTTACTTGCACTCACTTGTACATATCGCACGATCCCCTCTTGATAAAGTTTCGCACACAACTTTGCTGTCATCTTAATTTTTGCCAAATCTAAAACGTGATACGAATGAGCTTGGATGTTATTTTTAAAAATATCACTCTGTATATACGTTGCAAATCCTGCAAATACCTCGTGACTCAAATCTTGAATATGTATATCTCTAAAACCCGTTTGCACTAAGATTGATTGTGTTTCATCGAATGAGTGCAAATGGTTCAGTTGAACGTCAGCTGCTTTTAATAATAATTTAACTTTCAATTGCGCTAGAGGACTCAAAGTATAGAACTTTGAATTCAAAGCAAGATAATGAAATGCTAAGCGTCCTTTTGAATTCAAAATAGCATCTACAGAACGAAGAAATAAATTCAAATTACTGTGATAAGCAGCATCGATGCAAATTGCCGCATCAAATTTAAATTCAAATGATCTAGATTCTAAATTTAAAAATGTTCCCTGCGAGATCTGATCGACATGTGGTAAAAACTTACGACTATGATTTACACAATATTGTTGTAATTCAATTCCTTCCAAGTATTCGATTTGAAATTTTTCTTTCCATAAAATTAAGCTAGCACCTTGCCCACAACCTAAATCAATTAATTTATCTTTTGAATTTAAATCAATAGATTGAGCAAGGGTTATTGCGAGTAACTCGCAGGCTTGTGGATAATTCAACTGGTCAGTTTGCCATAGACCTAAATTACTCCAAGCACAATTACGGTGATCCCCCAATAAAGCTGCATTGATTGCATATTTATGTTGAGGTGCTTTCATCCATGCTTGGAGCTTCTTCATTCAATCCCTTAATATCCTAACTCTGGTGCAACTTGTACCTTAGGCTTTAAACCTAAAAATGGTAACGGCGCATCAAGTAATTTTGCTATATCCATTGCTGAAGTCACCGCTGACTCCAAAATTGGCAATCCATCACATGACCAAGAGCCACAATAAAATACTTTACGACCTTGTTGTTGGTGACGAGCACTCAACTCATGCGTTAGTGGTAGAGTATGACGGTCTACAACAGCTCTAGTGAGTTTCACTTTATGTATTACTTTTTTAGGATCAATCTCAATTACTGGATTCCAAGTTTGAAAAACAGGAGATTTACCCACTAATGTTGGCTCAATCGAATTCAGCCAAACAGTGAAATGCTGTTTAGTAAATTTACGATCCATCATATAACTCAATACGCACCAATCTTTACGCTTCACAGGCATTACCACTGAATCAGTATGAATGACCAATTCACCATCAACAAACTTAAATTGTTTGAGAAGTGCAATATCATCCGCAAACTGTTCAGCATCTAAAAACTCATGAACTTTTGTTGTTGGTGTCGCGACAATCACACGATCAAATAAGTCAGATTCACCTGCTTCATTTTCCACATAGACTAAATCACCCTGCTCTTGTACACGAGTAATAGGCTGCCCACTTCTTAAATCGATATCTTCCAGCAATTTATCAACGAAAGCTGGAGTCCCACCTTGAATTCGAAGAAGTGCATCTCCATCCGTCAGTTGGCGTAAGAAAATTAACAATGGTTTCGCTGGCCATTCACCAATTGTTTTGGCATCACATGTACAAATGGTAAATAGGACAGGCATGACTGCCCCATTCCAAAATACTTCTTCTATTTGGTTATATTTAACGAACTCATCTAAAGTGATATCTTGATTTTTAGATTTAAAAAACTGCTTCAATGCAGATCTAAGTTGTAACATCCCTTTCACTAAACGGATGCCATATTGCTTTAATCCTTTTCGATTGTTAATGATTGGAAAGTTGCCTATTCGTGAACGTGATGTTGTCAGCCAAGTTTCGATTTTATCTTCAAATAACCAGCTACATGACATATATGTACGTACTGGAAAAGTGTTGAGACCCAAATGTGTGGCAAGACTCAATGTATTTTTCCAGAGCATTGGATTCATGACACGTAATGGCGAATCAATAATCCCACCTTCATACTCAAGACTATAACTATCCATACCACGCCCTGGAAGCGCCTCGAAAACTGTGATCTGGTGACCAGCATCCTTGAGAATTCTCGCAGTTGCCAACCCTGCCATACCACTTCCAATCACTGCAATTTTCAAAATTATGATCCAAGCATTAAAAATTTTTTTAATTATGCGATAGAACACTTTGAAACTTGCTATTAAAAACTTCCAGATTTTATTTGTTTTTGATTAATTTTTAATCAAATAAATTTACGTAAAATTCTTGCTACACTATTCGTCATACGCTAAATATTTAATACACTTGTATTTTTTAAGAAATCAAAAAATATGTTTAAAAACAAAATAGATATTTTCACCAATAATTTAATTTTTTAGTTTACAGCTTAAAAAAAATGCATTATCATTGTTTTGAAAATGAGAACTACATCACATTAATAAGAAGCACAAATAGAATGTGATCTAGAAAATAAATATAAATTACAGCGTATAAGGACCTCTGTTGTGTGGGATAGAGGTCCTTTATTTTTTTAAAATGATGATCACAAAAAAAGCGGAAATGATATTTCCGCTTTTGTCGTTCCAATTAACGTGCAATTTCACCAAATTTACCATTATTGAAATCATGAAAAGCTTGAATGATTTCTTCTTTGGTGTTCATGACGAATGGTCCATGCCCTTGAATTGGCTCATTTAGTGGCTCACCTGTAAGCACTAAAAATTGTGTATCTTTATATGCTTGCAATTGAATTGCTGCCTCACCATCACGAGCAAACATCACAATTGAACTGTCTAGAACTTTTTGAGTCCCATTAATTACGAGTTCACCATTCAACACTACAACCAATACATTGTGATCTACAGGAACATGTATGAATGTTTCATACTCAGCTTTAAGCTGACCATCCCACACATTTATTGGAGTAAATGTTTCAGCAGGACCATAATGACCACCAAACTCACCCGCAATTACACGGATGTGACCAGCATCATCATCCATGGTAATTGTTGGAATATCATGAGATGTGATCGCTTGATAACGTGGTTGAGTCATTTTATCTTTGGCTGGTAGATTGACCCAAAGCTGTGCCATTTCAAGAATTCCACCTTTTTGAGCAAATTCAGGAGAATGAAACTCTTCGTGAACCAATCCAGCCCCAGCAGTCATCCATTGCACATCTCCTGCCTCGATAACACCACCACCACCACTGGAATCCTTATGTGCCAAACCACCTTGGTAGGCGATAGTCACTGTTTCAAATCCGCGATGAGGATGTGAACCAACACCTAACTGACGTGTCGTTGGCTCAAAGTGATGTGGTGCACCATAATCTAATAACAAAAAAGGACTAAGTGCTTGACCTAACCGATCATAAGAAAATAAGTTACGCACTGGCAGACCATCACCAACCCAATGTGTATGTTGGTTACGATAAACCCCAATTACTCTTTTCATCTTTTACTCCTATATTCGATAGGATGAACATGCGCTCATTTTAGACTTTGCACAGAAAATAAAAAGAGCTTTACTGCCACACAGATTCCTATTTTTATGATTATAATAATCTAAATTAATTCATATATGTGACTATTCACTGAAATTTGAAATTTATGATTACAATATTCCTATTAATAAGACTAATTATCCTAAAAATGGTCACAAATTTATCTCATTTTCAGTCTAATATAACTAGTGACTGAATACGAGTTCATTGATACGTATTCACACTTACTAACATCATAGAGGCTAATAATAATGGGCAAACCTTACGTTCGTTTAGATAAAGATAATGCAGTAGTGCTTTTAGTCGATCACCAAACAGGTCTTCTTTCTCTTGTACGTGATATCGATCCTGATAAGTTTAAAAACAATGTTTTAGCACTCGCAGCAGCAGCAAAATACTTTAACTTGCCGACAATTTTAACAACAAGTTTTGAAGATGGTCCTAATGGTCCACTCGTTCCAGAATTAGTTGAAATGTTCCCTGATGCTCCATATATCGCGCGTCCAGGTCAAATCAATGCTTGGGATAACGAAGATTTTGTAAATGCTGTTAAAGCGACAGGTAAAAAACAACTGATCATCGCTGGTGTTGTGACTGAAGTATGTGTTGCATTCCCTACACTTTCAGCTCTTGCTGAAGACTTTGATGTATTCGTGATTACTGATGCATCTGGTACATTCAACCAAATTACGCGCGATGCTGCATGGAACCGCATGTCTCAAGCAGGTGCTCAACTTATGACATGGTTTGGTGCTGCAGGTGAGTTACATCGTGACTGGCGTAATGATATCGAAGGTTTAGGTGCTTTATTCGGTGAGCATATTCCTGACTATAAAAACTTAATGGTTAGCTATGTAAAGAACACCACTAAAAAATAATATTTAATAAAAGCGACCTTTGGGTCGCTTTTTTTTACCATATTCAAAACCCAAGATGATTTCTTGAACGGCTTAGTTTAACCTATGCTTAAACTTTATCGGATCAGGCGTCGAGGTGAAAATTGCATTCATTTGATGACTATTACTATTTTTATTTGGTCGTTAAATACGGCGGTTTCAGTGCTGCTAGTGACGCGTCAAATATAACTAAATCAAAGCTTAGTCGACGTATTTTAGAACTCGAAGCAAAATTTAATGTCACACTCATTCAACGTTCTACTCGCCATTTCAAAGTAACGCCTTTAGGTCAAGAATTTTTTCAAGAATGTGAAAAAGTAATCAACCAAGTTGATTGCGCTCATAATGTTTTACTTAAACAGAAAAGTGAACCTCAGGGTCTAGTTAAAATTAGTTGCCCACCCGTAATGATGCGTTATCAAATTCGCTCTTTACTCAATGATTTTTTGAAGCGCTATCCAAAAGTTCAAGTCGAGATGGAATTAACCAGCCGACGCGTAGATGTATTGCACGATGATATTGACTTGGCGATCAGAACTAATTTTTCTGCCAATGAAGACTCCACCATCGTGGTTCGTGATGTCATCAAAACCACTCATTGTTTAGTGGCAACCCCTGAGCTTTTACAGGGTCGCGTTTTAGAATATCCAACTGAAATCAATGATTTTCCAACAATTGTTTTAGGAACTCAAAAAACACACTATCAATGGAATTTGCACCGAATTGAAGGGCATGATCTCATTGAAATTCCATTACAACCACGTATTAAAAGTAATGATTTGGCTGGTGTGTATTATTCAGTGATGGATGGATTAGGTATTGCAGATCTACCTTATCTTACAGTGCAAAAGGATTTGGCAGCAGGACGGCTTATACACATCTTGCCTGACTGGTGCTCAAATATAGGGACTGTGCAACTCGTTTATGCATCACGTAAAGGACAACGACTCGTGATGGAAAAACTCATCGACCACTTGGTTGAAGGTTTACGACAAGCAGCACAAAATCAAGAAGGTTATGCCTCTTAATAAAGAACCAGCACATCGTGCTGGTTCTTTACTTTTCAACTTAATTTAGATCTTACCAACAAGCTCGATTGATGGTGCAAGTGTAGCATCACCTTCTTTCCATTTCGCAGGACATACTTCGCCTGGGTGGGCATGAACATATTGAGCCGCTTTCACTTTGCGAAGAAGTTCTTGAGCATCACGACCAATACCACCTGCATTAATCTCTACAATTTGAATTTTTCCTTCAGGATCAATTACAAATGTACCACGATCTGCCAAACCTTCAGATTCAATCAATACATCAAAGCTTTTAGACAATGTCCACGTTGGGTCACCAATAAGTGGATACTGAATTTTACCAATCACATCTGAAGTATCATGCCAAGCTTTATGTGTGAAATGAGTATCTGTAGATACACCATAAATTTCTACACCTAACTTTTGGAATTCAGCATAGTTATCAGCAAGATCGCCTAATTCTGTTGGACATACAAATGTAAAATCTGCAGGATAGAAAAAGACAACAGACCATTTACCTTTAAAATCTTGCTCAGAAACTTCAATGAACTCACCATTTTGATAAGCAGTTGCATTGAATGGTTTGACTTCAGTATTGATTAAACTCATGTGTTTTCCTCTATTTCTTTGTGAGAGTGTTGCTTCGTTGAAATAGAGAATACAAAAGATGATTGGATTGGTAAAACCGAAAGTATTTATAAAAACAATCGAATTTCTAGATTTAAAAGTTAATATATTTCTTTAAGAGAATAAATTAAATATAAAACACTGATTATTTTTTTTAAAACTTATTTAATTGGTTTCAATTTTTTGAAAATAATACTTTTCTTTTTTCATCCCAAAGAGAAAGATCATTCACTCTGTATGATCATAAACGATTCGAGTAATATCCATTGGGTTTAACCTCACACTATGAAAGCTCACTGTTCGAGGCTTACCATTCACCATCTTTCCCAAGATCATTAATCAAACGCTGATCTATTTCTATAATCATTATAAGAAACGATTGAAAATCTTGCTGCTCTAGCTCATTAAACTTCCTCTTCTGCACTCACCTGATGATAAGATCGATTAAAATAGACAAGACTTTCCTCTTGCGAGCTTTGTTGAATGGCTACAACTCGGCAAATAAAAATACTGTGTGTGCCCACTCGTTGAATTTGCTCAATCTCACAATCAAAACTGACTAAAGCGTCCTTTAAAACCGGGCAACCTGTTTTCAATTTACCCCATTGGGCTAATCCAAAACGTTGTTCTGCACTCAATTGACTCGATGCAAAAGCATTTGAAAGAGACTCATGTTGAGAACTGAGCACATTGACAGATAAAACTTTGTTCTCAATAAAATACTGATGAGATCGGGATGATTGATTCATACACACCAAAAGCGTAGCAGGTGAATCAGTAACGCTACATACAGCAGAAGCCGTGAAACCATGCTGTCCTGTTTCACCAGCTGTTGTAATAATATTGACTGCAGTGGTTAATAAAGACATTGCGTTTCTGTAGTCTGAAGCTTCAACCATTTTTCTCTTCTCAAATATAAATTGCTAAACTCGTGCGAACCTAGGATATAGGTGATTGCACAGATGATCCATCTTGAATGTAGAAAATAAACTCAGCTAAAGCACTAACTTCTTAGTTTAAGATCGCTGAACCCATACTTAAGGCTTCAAGTTTGTCACGTCCCACGTGACGAGACAGTGGTATCATTCCACAGTTGGTTGAAGGGTATAGCTTATCAGCATCGACAAATTGCAAAACTTTACGCAAAGTGTTCACCATTTCGTCAAGTGTTTCAATTTGATTGGTTGCCACATCGATTACACCGATCATGACTTTCTTCCACGAATCAGTTCAATAAGATCCATGGATATATGTGAGTTTTGCACTCTAAAGAAATGATGCCCCAACTTAGATTTTAGTAGTATCGGGAGTGACGTTTCAAAAGGACACCGTTCATTACTCAAAGTTTGTTTCCCATTTTTATTATCTTTCATAGAAGTACTTTTACAAATATGTATGGCGGTTTCACATTTCAAATTTTCAAGCGCTAGCTAAAGAATAGCAATTCTCTAGACAAATCAAAATTAGCTTTGTATCAAATTACTCAAGGTCATAAATAGAAACCAATCAAGTAGCGATCTAACGTCGCTCGAATTACGAGTCTATAAGTTCTATGATGAACTGTGGTCAGATTATTCACGGTATATTTACTCAAGACCAATCAAAATAATTCGATCAATAAACCTATCATGACTACCTAAAAAAAGAGCCTAGATAGTGTATCTAGGCTTCTCTTATTTTTATGCTGGGATACTTGCTACTATATCCTCTCGAGACCAGAGTCTGTGATTTTGTATCGCTTTCTTAAATTTATCTTGATGATCTTTAAAGGTTTTACTACAAAAAATAGCATCATCTTGTTCGATACTAAAGTATTCGAGAAGGTTTTCTTTATCTCCAAGCAAATAAATTGGTTTAAGATGTTTAAACGTTTCAAGAACATAGTGTTTTGCAACTCCATCAGCCTTAAATGCTTCTAGATTATCGCCATCAATAACAACAATTGCGTCATATGTGACTGACGGCTCACCATTTTGTCGACCATCTACTGCAATTTCTTTTCCATCTTTAGATTTAACTGGAGCTGCACTTGGAGCTAAAACTTCTGCAACCGCATTTTCACTTTCAGCCCATGCTTTCACGGCATCTACAGAAGTTGCATTTGCACCATTATGCACAAGTACTGCAATTTTACGTTGTTTAATATCTGGTGCAGGGAAAGCCTCAATGCTAAGTTTTTCTGAAATTTTAACTTTACTTTGTTTTTTAATCGCTGGCTTATCAGACAGTTTTAAACCTAACTCATTTGCAACGTATGTCGCGAGATCTTTATCGATATTTACTAGAATTCGATCAACCACGCGTTGACGAATTTCTTCATCTTGAACTTTAGAGAGTTCAAATGCATAAGCATCTTTAATATGCTGTTGTTCATGCTTCTTCAAACTCATATAGTGAAGTGTCGCTTGTGAGAAATGATCTGCAAAGCTTTCAGGTCGAATACGTAATTTACTTGCTTCCACATGTTCAGGATAAGAACTAAATCCCCCTTCTTGCTGCCCAATTTCTCGTGGCCAATTATCATCCACTGAATTTGGTTCATAATTTGCTTTTCCCTTGTAAACTTCATGGTTAGCAAATCCACCACGTCTATTGGTATGAAAAGGGCATACAGGTTTATTAATTGGAATTTGGTTAAAGTTAGCTGTACCTAAACGATGTAGATGGGTGTCTGTATAGCTAAATAATCTTCCTTGAAGTAAAGGATCATTACTAAAATCTATACCAGATACAATATTTGCTGGGCTAAAAGCAACTTGCTCCGTTTCGGCAAAGAAATCATCTGTATTACGGTTCAATATAAATTTGCCTAATGGAGTTACAGGTACTAATTCCTCTGGTACAAGCTTGGTTGGATCTAAAACATCAAAATCCCATTCAGAAGCTTCTTCTTCCGTGAAAATTTGAGCTCCTAGCTCCCATTCAGGATAATTTCCATTTTCGATTGCATCCCATAGATCTCGTCGATGGAAATCAGGATCTTTGCCATTCAGTTTTAATGCTTCGTCCCATACGACTTGAGCAACCCCTTGCTTTGGAGTCCAATGAAATTTGACTAAATGAGCTTTGCCTTGCGCATTGATAAGTCTGAATGTATGTACACCGAAACCTTGGATAGAACGCAAATTACGAGGAATAGCACGATCTGACATCACCCAAGTTGTCATATGTGCTGTTTCGGTATTTAAAGAAATGAAATCCCAGAAGGTATCATGTGCTGATTGTCCAGTCGGGACTTCATTCGGATCTTCTGGCTTGACAGCATGGACAAAATCAGGAAATTTAATAGCATCTTGTATAAAGAAAACAGGAATATTGTTTCCTACTAAGTCATAATTTCCTTCTTGCGTATAAAACTTAATAGAAAAACCTCGAACATCACGAACAACATCTGCTGAGCCTCTTCCACCTTGAACTGTAGATATCCGCGCAAAAATAGGGGTAGGATTGCTGGTATCAGTCAGAAATTTGGCTTTAGTCCATTTTTCATTGCCTTTATAAGGTTCAAAATATCCATGAGCACCAAATCCTCGAGCATGGACAACACGTTCTGGTATACGCTCACGATCAAAGTGAATTAGTTTGTCGCGCAATAGAAAATCTTCTAACAGTGTAGGACCACGCTCCCCTACTTTAAGACTATTCTGATTATCAACTACAGGAACCCCTAGTGAAGTCGTAAGTGTTTTACCTTTAGGGTCGACATAGCTATCCTGTTCAAACTGTTGAATTTTTGCATTGATACTGATCTTCTTCTTACTCATGTTATTTTCCTTATACATAGTTGTTAAGATAATAAGTTGTGCTTTATAAATTGAACTTAAACAGGTCACTATTTGTACAGTAATTTATCTTAGTATGTTAAAAAGATATTCTCATTATAGTTTTACTTAAAAATAACAATGTTAAAAAATGAGTTATCCAACTTTTATTCACATAATTTTCGGATATTTTTTATAAAATCATCATTGGTATGTATGGGGTAAATCTTAATCGTGATCTATATAATTCTGTTACTAGTATTATGATTCTATTTCCATAAAAGTCTAATTTTTCGCATTAGACTTTTATGAAAAATATTTTTAAATCATAATCTTATATAGATTATTAAATCCCAAGAAAAAAGATCGGCCATCTAAGTTTATTTCAAATACTTCACCTGATTCGACTTCAACTTGTTTAGAAACTTCTACAAGAATTTGCCCTCTCATCGTATTTTGAACTTTATGAAATGGGATAATGTTAATTCGAATGGTTTCACCATTCACTGCTTTTGCTGTAGTCCAGCCATTAGAGATATTCATTTTCACTTACTCATTCATGAGCTCATGTAAAATTAAAAATAATATTAAATATTTAAATCGAGAGTATGGATTCTGATATCGAAGAGGCTCAAGCCTATAATTCAAATTACAATTTTACATTAGCATGTATTTAATTATAAAAAGCCCACAATGAGATTGTGGACTTCTAAGATCGGCATGGTGCGAGTTCATGCTCTGCGTTAACTGTTTAGACATCATAGATATTAAAATCTATAAATTGAGAATACGCAATTCTAAGTTCTATCTAAACACTTCCGTTTCGCTTACGGATTCGATCAACAACGATTATACCATAAAAAATACTTTATGGTTTAATTTTAATATTTAAATGAGCTGGTAAATTTTACCAGTATTTAAACTATGAAAATTTAAATCAAAACTAGGTCTTATATTTTCATTATCAACAGTGATAAATTTAATATTTATTTGAGATAAGTTCGAAGCATGCTGCGAAGTATTAAATGTACCTATCACTGCATATTTAACTTCAAACTGATCTTTCACCTCAATTAATGAGGTGTTCATGAAATAGCTACAATATCACTTGCTTGTAAGCCACGCTGACCTTGTTGTACAACAAATTGAACTCGCTGTCCTTCGACTAGATTCTTGAAACCATTTGCTCGAATTTCACTAAAATGAGCAAATACATCTTGACCATTATCTACAGCGATAAATCCGAAACCCTTAGTTTCGTTGAACCACTTAACTGTACCAGTTGTTAAATTAGACATCATTTATTTCCTATATTATGTAATGAATAATTAGAAAATAATTTTGAAGATAGACTTTTAATAGAATGAAAGATGTAATTAATATCAGATCAAAATAAAATTAGTAAACAATAAAATTATAATTCTAGAAAACCAATATAACACATATTTAATTGATTTATTGATTTAATTTTCTTTAATAAAAAAACCTAACTACAGATCGACCGCAATTAGGTTGTAAACTTTTAAATTAGTTTTTAATTGGTAGCGGGAGCTGGATTTGAACCAACGACCTTCGGGTTATGAGCCCGACGAGCTACCAGACTGCTCCATCCCGCATCAACAAGTGCATTTGTACGCTAATTTGAGATATATAGCAATCTAAATAATTTATTTTTATCAAAAACTATAAAATCATTATCGTTACTAGATAAATTATTCAGATAATTCTGTTTTAAATTTTTGATGTAAAGACCTATACAAATTGAGTTTAAATTTTTCATTATTTAGTAATAATGTCGACTCTTCAGCCCAAGTAGCCTTTCCCACATCTAAACCAGAATGATTCAATGCCCAATCAGATATATACCCATAGATAAAAGAGTTATCAGCAAAGACCCATTTTACGATCTTATTTTGTTCATTCAGAAACACCTTATATGTAGGTAATGAACCAAAAAAACTAAATTTAGTGTATATATATTTGTAATGTTCGTTCATAGAATTATTTTTAAAAAAAAGATGAACCATAATAGCAGTTTTATGTGTTTTAACTCATAAAAAAA
This sequence comes from Acinetobacter sp. ANC_7588, assembly GCF_056783995.1. Classification (NCBI taxonomy): domain Bacteria; kingdom Pseudomonadati; phylum Pseudomonadota; class Gammaproteobacteria; order Moraxellales; family Moraxellaceae; genus Acinetobacter; species Acinetobacter sp. ANC_7588. The sequence continues at coordinate 46,615 of NZ_JBWYIU010000004.1, forward strand.
ACATCGCTTGTAAAATCAATTCGAGGTTGATTTTAAAATACGGATTCACTTTTTTCATAAAAAAATTAATGATCACATGAAGGTCTTCTCGATCACTTTTTCAAGAATAATTTTAGAATTAATGTTGGCTATACCTTTAATTTTGTTTAACTTATTAATAATAAACTGGGAAAACCCATTTAAATCTTTGGTGGCCACAAAGAGAACGTAATTCGAATCCCCTGTAATGATAAAAGCATTGATCACTTCATCAAAATTACGAATCTGGCTCAGAAAATGCTGATGATCTGATTCGGTCAGCTGATTGAGTTTAATTTCGACAATCGCCTCAACCTGAATACCCAATTTTTCATAATTAATTTTTGCTTGGTATTTTTCGATGACTCCATTGTTTTCTAAAATTTTGACACGTCGATGGCATGCTGAAGCAGAAAGATTCACTAAATCTGCCAATTCCTGATGACTTAGTCGTGCATTTTGTTGTAATAGTCTTAAAATTTTATGATCAATGAGGTCTAAATTCATTCCTAAATATCATCCTGATTTTTTATATTTAATTCGAATACTATCCAGTTTTCATGCAATTTCAAGCATAATTATCGGATAAATACTAAAAATTACCGTGATAAAATCGAATGAAATAACACGGACCGAGTTAGGATAAAAATGATTACCTTAGATCAATGCAAAGCATGGGATGCTGAAGACGAACTGAAACATTTAAAAAATGAATTTGCTTTACCTGAGAATACTATCTATCTAGATGGAAATTCCCTTGGTGCACGCCCTAAATCTGCTTTAACACGTGCTCAAGAAGTGGTGAGCCAAGAGTGGGGGGAAGATCTCATCAATAGCTGGAACAAAGCGGATTGGTGGGGATTATCGACTCGGTTAGGTGATAAGGTGGCTCAGCTCATTGGGGCAAATCCAGGCGAAACGGTGATCTCTGATTCAACCACACTCAACTTATTTAAAGCACTCTCTGCTGCTGTCAAAATCCAAGCTGAAATCGCTCCTGAACGTAAAGTGATTATTGCGGAAAAGGACGTCTTCCCGACTGACCTCTATATTATTGAAGGTTATATTGACCTTGTTCAAAAAGGCTACCAACTGGTTTTAATCGAACATCCTGATGAATTAGAAACCACTCTGAAAGCCCATCAAACGGCAGTTGTGGTGTTGTCACATATCAATTACCGCTCAGGATATTTCTATGACATGGAACAGGTCAACCAAACGATTCATCAATATAACGCTTTGGTCATCTGGGATTTATGTCACTCTGCAGGTGCTGTGCCAATCGATTTAAACAAGACCCAAAGTGATTTTGCCGTAAGTTGCACATATAAATACCTTAATGGTGGACCAGGTTCTCCTGCTCTCATCTGGGTAAATGCAAAACACCAAAATAAATTTTGGCAACCTCTTTCAGGATGGTGGGGGCATCAACGTCCTTTTGATATGGCTGATCACTACGAGCCAGCTCAAGGCATTCGTCGTTTTTTATGTGGCACACAAAGTATTTTGTCCATGAGTTTGATCGAATGTGGTTTAGATGTGTTCTTAAAAACTGACATGCAAAAGATCCGAGAAAAATCTCTAAATTTAACAGATCTCTTTATTCAATTGGTTGAACAGGAATGTGCTGAATTTGGTTTTGAGTTAATTACACCAATCGATCATTTACAGCGTGGTAGTCATGTGAGTTATTGCCATGAACACGGTTATGCCATTGTCCAAGCGCTTGTTGCACGTGGTGTGATTGGAGATTACCGAGAGCCAGCCGTGCTCAGATTTGGGGTCACACCTTTGTACCTAAGCCATGAAGACATTTGGCATGCTGTTCAACATCTTAAACAAGTGATGCTGAATGAAGAATGGAAAAATGAAAAATATTCGGTGCGAGGTCAAGTAACTTAATTCAGTTACTCACTTTATATCACCATGGCCAGGAGGGCTTATGAGTAACTTCGATAAAATTCAAACACGCGAAGCAGGATTACATAAAAAATTAACCGCTAAACAAATGGGCATGATTGCAATAGGCGGTGCCATTGGCACCGGTCTATTCATGGGTAGTAAATTTGCCATTAGTTTTGCAGGACCTGCTGTCATTCTAAGCTATGCGATCGGCGGATTAATTGCTTTTGCACTAATGGCTTGCTTGGCAGAAATGACTGTACAACACCCCACTTCAGGCTCGTTTGGTGCTTACGCTGAACATTATATAAATCCACTTTCTGGTTTCTTAGTTCGTTATAGCTACTGGGCATGTATCGTGTTGGCTGTAGGCACAGAAATTACCGCCGTGGCTGACTATATGAAACTTTGGTTTCCTCATGTCGGTTCAGGTATTTGGATCGTGTTTTTTTCAACCGTACTTCTCGCAGTAAATGCTTATAGTGTCAAAGCATTTGGCTTAGTTGAATATTGGTTTTCGACGATCAAAGTGTTTGCCATCATTGTGTTTATTCTGTTGGCAATAGGTATTTTGACGCAAGATCCAAATCCTCATCAAGCGCTAACTCACAATCTCACTGCACATGATGGCTTTATGCCAAATGGATTTAAAGGTATTTGGATTGGTGTCATTATTTCTATTTTTAGTTATCTCAGTATCGAAATGATCGCGGTTGCTGCAGGTGAAGCCAATGATCCTGAAAAAGCAGTTAAATACGCTTTCAAAAGCACTGCGATTCGCTTATTTCTATTTTATTTACTATCGCTGAGTTTAATTGTCACTCTCGTTCCATGGACTCAATTGATAGCACCAGGTGCAACCAGTCCTTTCGTGTCTGTTATGCAAATTGTCGGCATTCCTTTTGCTGATCATATTTTAAACTTCATTGTGATTGTGGCAGCACTGTCCGCAATGAACAGCATGTTATATATCTCAACGCGTATGTTATTCAGTTTGTCACGTTCAGGAGATGCACCTAAGCTGTTTGGTAAAATTCGTAAAAATGGGGTGCCCATCAATGCCTTGCTACTTTCGGCAACAGGTATTGCCGTGGCGAGTATTGTTTATAGCATTAATCCCGAATCAGCATTTCCAATCATGATTGCACTGTCCATGTTTGGAGCTTTATTTACTTGGGGGGCGATCTTTGCCACACACTATTTCTTTAGAAAGAACTTAGCAAAAAATAATATCCACCTCAAATACAGCATTCCTGGTAGTCGTTATATTTCCTTTATTGGTTTGTTTGCCATTCTTGCAATCACGCTTACCACATGGTTTACGCAAGAATTTAAATCAACTCTCCAGTTTGGCGTGCCTTTTATCGTGATGTTAATCATTTTCTATCAAATGAAGAAATCATCGTTAAAGCATCAATTAACTGAAAATGAACAAGCCTAGTAAAGGAGCTGTAAATCATGCTCTATGACAACTCGAAAACTGTGGTGGATGAAAATCAGATCTTGTCTGATTTTAAAAAAATGAGCCAAGCAACTTATGAACAACACCATCATATTGCCGATTTACAGTATGACTTTCAGCGAAGATCTACACTGGATTTTTTCCCCACGCCTGTTGCCACCAATACTACTGTTATTTTTATACATGGTGGTTATTGGCAATGGTGTGAAAAAAGGGATTTTGCCTTTGTTGCTGAATTTGTTTTAAAGCAAAATGCTCAATGTGTGTTGGTTGAATATGATTTAGCACCTCTAAGTAGTTTAAATCTGATTAATCTACAAATTCGCAAAGCGCTCGATTATATCCACAAACAAACTTGGATCAGCTCCAATGTCATTGTGGTTGGGCATTCTGCCGGTGCCCATTTAGCTGCTTTAAATTTAGATCACCCCCTGATTGGTTCAGCAGTATTACTCAGTGGGATCTATGACCTAAAACCGATTCAAGAAACACATTTAAACAAGGCGCTAAATTTATCTGAGCTAGACATTAAAAACTTAAGTCCAGTTGAACATTCTACGCACTTTGCTAAGCCCTGTACGATTGCGTATGGACTCGATGAGTTACCAGAACTGAAATGGCAGAGCCAAAAATATTATCAAATTCGACAGCAACTAGAGCCTGAATTCACGCATCTATTGAGTTTTGTAGACACTAACCACTACTCCATTTTGGAACGATATTTTAAATCGACAATGACCACCTAATTTCTACTCAGCTTTAATCAGCAGAATCACCAGCTTAATTTATATTTAGTCACACGGATGTTACTATGTCAAAACCATGCTTTTACAAGCTATTGCTTTCCTGCACCTTTATTTTTTCAAATCTTACATTTGCCGAGATAACACTCATTGATGAACAGCAAATTGTGAGTGAATCCGATCGTTTAAAACTCACCACGTCTGGTAGTATTCGCCTACAAGCCTTAAATTTCGATCATTACGATCGATCTAACGAAAATCAGAAATATCGCAGAGATGGCTATAGCTCAAATAGCCGTATGTATGCCAATGCTGATTATGCATGGAATGAACGTTTGCATTTAATTGCAGGCTATCAAAACTATATCAATCTTCCCAAGATGCTGGATTGGAACGGTCATTACCGTTCCTCTGATGAAAACATCACCACCGAACAGGCGTATATTGGTCTGCGTGATTCAGCGTACGGTACCGTTAAATTTGGAAAAATCTATAGTATTTATTACGACATTGTAGGTGCCAAAACTGACCTATGGAATTACTCAACCTTGGCTCAGCCCCAAACGTGGAGCCCTGTCGCTTATACAGATGGTACGCAAGCAGCTCATAAAACTTTACGTTATGAGCTCAAAACGGATAAAGCAAACTTATATGCCAGCTATTTGTTCAAGGATAGTACGACGGTCGCAGATACGGATGTGCAATATCAACGTAAAAATGGTGCCGAATTGGCAGTTGATGTGCATTTAAATAAAAATTTAAGTTGGGCGACCTCATGGAAGTACAACGATGCTAGTCTGAACAATCAACAAGATAAACATGATTTAAAGCAAGAAATTTGGGCAAGTTCATTATTTTATTTTGATGGAAAATGGATGCTTAGCTTTGGCGCTGGTTGGTATAAAAATCTAGTTCCAAATTTTGATGCTTACAGTGAATCGAGCGATTTTCAACTTCAATCATTGCTGAATACTGAGGCTTATGGCGTTGAATTTTATGCGGGACAGCACTTCAAGATTGAAGAATACGGTATCAAATTCATTCAGCCCTATATCATGGGAAATCAACTTGAATATACCAGTGGCTCAGAGTTTAAACGCCGTGATCTCGGTGTTGGTATAGCAGCTAGATTTAACCATGGTTTTGGATTTGATTATGAACGTTTATATACACATGATACGTTCCAAACCCCAGATATGCATTTATTCCGTTTACGTTATGAATGGTAAATTCTAATTTTAGGTTAACTATCCTTCAAAGCCTTGTTATTTAAAAAGGCTTTGAAGGATCACTCATGGATTCGCATCAAATCTCAATAAGTTGTAGCGTTATACAAAGTCTTTAATAAATTTTATTTAATGCATAACATTTCAATTAACTTAATATTTTTAGAAAGTTGCATTGACATGGGTTCAAAATAAATCGTATCGAATGAATTATTATCATCTACGGCTTTACCTTGCGGCGTAAAACGCTGGCTTTTGACATAGGCTCTGGCTTTATTTTGACAATCAATTTGATGAACGGCTTGTATGTAGCCCTTGGGTTTGATGTTTAATGAGGGTACGCCATGCTCATAAACATATTTATAATCAATTTCAAAAATATGCGAGGCTTGATCGAGTGATTTAATGGTCGTTTTATCAATATAAGACCAGCCCCCATCATCCCGATCAAACATGGTCCATTGTGGTGATTGTGCTAAGCTCATGCTGCTACACAGCACACAAGTTAAAAATATAATCCCGTGTTTCATTCAACTATCCCTAATTCAACTATGAACAAACGTTTTACTATATCACCATAAAAACAAAAAACCCTTTGTTATACAAAGGGTTTTTAACTATTTAATTCATTGTTAAATAATAAAAAACATTAAAATTTAACAAAAACTACTCTCAGGTATGTGTCAGAACGGTAAATCATCATCTAAATCAGATGGTGCTGTCGCCATTGGCTTCGGCGCTGGTTGATTTTGTGGCTTTTGGAAGCCTTGGTTAACGTTGTTATTACCATAACTAGCTTGGTTACCATAACCGCTACCTTGATTATTATTGTTATAACCACCTTGGTTGCCATAACCACCGCCTTGGTTGTTATTAAAACGTGGTTGATTATAACCTTCACCACCATTTTCACTTTGCTGACGATTATTAGAATCTAACATCTGCATTTGTTCGCCACGAATTTCAGTCGTGTAACGTTCTTGACCATTTTGGTCTGTCCACTGACGGGTACGTAAAGAGCCTTCAATATAAACTTTTGAACCTTTACGTAAATATTGCTGTGCAATTTCACCTAAACGATTATGTAAGACGATACGGTGCCATTCTGTTTGTTCTTTGCGTTCACCTGAGTTTTTATCTGTCCAAGATTCACTTGTTGCAATTGAAAACTGCGTTAATGAACCACCATTGGGAAATGTTTTTGTCTCAGGATCTTTACCTAAAGTACCAACTAAAATAACTTTATTCACGCCGCGCATGTGCTCTAATCTTCCTATTCGATTCTATGTTTTACTTTATAAGAGTTATGATTAAATGGCTACCTCTTTACCCAACAAGTGCGTTAAATGTTGTCGCGCAGTGTCATCTAACTGCTGCTTATCAACTTTGACATAGACCACTTGTTGATCAGTCATCACCACGACCTCTTCAATACCACGAATTGCCAGTAACTGAGAAGTCCATTCATCTGTTTCTTGGACTTTGGGCAAACTCAAAATCAGTGATGATAAATAACGTGGCTGCTTTAATCCAAAACTAATGAACAGCCAAAGAATGGCAATTCCTGTCAGTACCCCCCAGCCTAGAGCAGTGTTATTTAACATCAGCAATTGCCCACCCAGTATACCGCCAAAAAAAGCACCTAAGAATTGACCACTGGCATTCACACCCATTGCTGTCGCTTTGGATTGGATAGGTGCTGCCTTCGATAACCAAGATGGCAGTAGTGCTTCCATCACATTAAAGGCAATAAAGAAAAGACCTAAACCAAGCAACAAAATGTATTTCGATTCAAATCCAAAAATCATCACGATCAAACCGGCGATGATCCCAGCAATCGCAGTCAGAAAAATACCTCGCATTTTTCGATATTTTTCAGCAAGAATGATACTAGGAAAAGCAAAAAATAAACTGATTACCAATAAGGGAAGATAGATCAAACCATGCTGAGCTAAAGGAATATCTGCAAAGTCAATCAATTGAGAAGGCACATAAATGAACATCGCCGTCAGCAATAAATGCAAAGCAAACACAGAAACATGTAAGCGATTTAAATCGCCCATTTTCAAAACTTGTTTTAGCTGAGTGAGATAACCTTGCTGAAAATTTTTATGATGACGTGTTGTTTTGGGAACAAGAAATAGCATTGCAATGGCAAGTAATCCCATGAGTGTGGTCACCCAGAATAAGCCTGAAATACCCACCACGCTGGTCAACCATGGCCCTAAACTAAATGCAATAACGAAAGAGAGACCAATACTCATCCCCATCATTGCCATCGCCTTCATACGATTTTCTTCACGCGTAACATCTGCCAATAACGCCATGACGACAGCAGAGACAGCTCCACCCCCAGCTATTGCACGCCCTATAATCACACCATAGATTGTGTCTGACATTGCTGCGATTGCACCACCCAAGGCAAACAACAATAAACCCAATACGATCAGCGGCTTTCGGCTATAACGGTCTGCAATCAAACTAAAAGGAATTTGTAGTATTGCCTGAGTCAAACCATACACACCTACGGCCAAACCAATCAAAGCAGGTGTTGCATATTCATAAGCCTGTCCCGCAACAGAAAAGACCGGGACAATCATAAACAGACCTAACATTCGCAATGCAAAAATGCTGCTCAATGCAAATGTGGAACGGCGTTCTAAGGCATTCATCATAAAATTTAGGTAATCGCGTGATTTCTATGTCTACTTTGATTATAGAATATTCGGCTGATGAACAGGCATGAATTTTATTTGAAATAAAGATCAACACCATCTGTTTTCCCTAGGGCAAAAGCCTTAAGCCAAAAAAAGCACAGCTTGTGCTGTGCTTTTTTGATTTATTCATCTAGCCTTGTAGCGCTTGACGCTTCTTATATTGAATAGATGCAATCACTGCCCAAACAATAAATGCTACACCAATCAGACCTGTAACCACCTCAGGAACATGTACGCCTGTACCACTCGCAATCATAATGAAAGCCAATGCACCAATTGCATAGTGCGCACCATGTTCTAAATAGATGTAAGCATCTAAAGTGCCTTTCTCAACGAGATAGATGGTAATAGAACGAACAAAGATAGCACCAATCGCAAGACCTAACATAATCACCACAACATCTGAGGTAATCGCAAAAGCACCAATCACACCATCAAAACTAAATGATGCATCCAATACTTCTAAATACAAGAACCCGCCGATACCTGCTTTGACTACGCCTGTTGGCACACCATTACTATCGTGACCAATTGCATTACCATTTTCATCAATTTCAGGCTCACCACCCAGCAAATGGCTCAGTACTTGTACCCCAATATAAATGACGATGCCCCAAATACCCGCCATAGTCACGACTAAGCGTTTAGCTTCATCAACATTAGCAGCCATGATCAGTAAAGCCACTAAAGCAACAAATACAGATAGTGCAGGTACAGATGCCAATTTCGCTAAACGACGCTCAATCCATTTGAACCAATGCGTGTCTTTACCATCATCCAAGAAAAAGTTAAGGAATACCATCAATAAGAATGCACCACCAAATGCTGCAATTTCAGGATGATGATTCATCAGTCGTGCCGAATATTCTTTAGGGTCATTTAATGCCAAATTGACAACTTCCATCATGCCCATATCCGCTGTGACCGCGACGATCACAATTGGGAAGATTAAACGCATACCAAATACTGCAATGAGAATACCCACAGTCAGGAAAAGCATTTTCCAAAAGTGATCCCAATGACGAAGCACTGAAGCATTGACGACAGCATTATCAAAAGAAAGTGAAACCTCCATCACAGCTAAAATTGCAGTGATGGTCAGTACGGTGAACATGGTCTTGAGGCCAGCTTCTGGACCATGGGTATAACCCCAATAGGCAGACAGCGCAAGACACACGATCGTGAATACGATAGAGAAACCAAAATGTTTCCACATAATCTAGCGACCTTATAAAAAATGAGGTGAATCAATAAAAATTTTACAAAACATAAACTTAGGATTTTTATATGACGAATATTAAGTGAAGTCTGTGCTTAGTGATTTGTAAAAATTCTATAAATTGAATGTCTGATCTCTAGCGCTAAAAGACACTCAATTAAACTGTGCTAATTATGACGAGTTTTCAAAATTTATCCAAAGTTCTTCGTATGATTTTTTTGTTGAAGATGATGTATCGCTCAAGCTAGTTTTGTAACGACAAATTGATATGATCTTAGCTGATACCTAGAGATGATTTTATTCAGGATGGATTTATGCGTTTTTCAGAAGCCATTTGGCAACGAAACTACGATTTATATCAAAAAACATTAGCACTCCCTTTTAACCAAGAACTGGCGCTTGGAACACTCGATCGAGAAGCTTTCTGCCATTACGTCATTCAGGATGCGCATTACCTGGTTGCCTATGGTCGAGCATTGGCTATTTGTGGTGCTAAAGCATATGACTCCGATGCCATTATTCAATTTACGCAAGGCGCTAATGAAGCAATTGTGGTTGAACGTGAACTGCACAATGGTTTTATGCACGAATTTGGCATCACTAAAGCTGATTTTGAAAATACACCTTTGACTGCTGCTTGCCATCATTACACCTCATTTCTGACAGCTACTGCATGGTCAGAGAGTTATCCTGTCGTTTTAGCTTCATTACTGCCGTGCTATTGGATTTATGCGGAAGTGGGCAAAGACATTCTTAAACGTAATATTGCAAATAATCCTTATCAAGCGTGGATTGACACTTATGCTGGCGAGCATTTCAACGAAGAAGTACGCAAAGTCATTGAAATTATTGACCGAGTTGCGGCAGAAAGCGATCAACATACCATTGAAAAAATGCATCAAGCTTACACACGGGGAGCTGAACTCGAATATTTATTCTGGGATAGTGCTTATCATCAACGTCAATGGTTAAGCCTAGATCACTCATGATGCTATCACCTGTATAACTAAATTAAAGGTCGGTGATCTAAACTGCATTGCCGACTTTCAGGCTCATTTCGATTTAAATGGATTTAAGACTGGATTTTAAAGCAAACTTCAAGCACAATTATTATTGATAATAATTCTCATTATCATAAATAAAATTTACTTGAGGTTTTCTATGCAACATTCACTGGGAACAGAAGCAATCCGTGCATATTTCACTTTACAATGCTGTTGGTTAAATAATGAAGAAGTTTATTTAGAAAAAGGATGTACACACTGTGGATCTGCTGCCACATATCTCATTTATTTTACCAATCATCATATTCAAAATTTAATGCTCGACTTCATTGCACAATACTCTTGTTCAAGCTCTATACGTTTTGATTTTCTAGATTTACAACATTTCGAAGCCGAATATAACGATTTTCTTCAACACTTAGAAAAAGAAGTAAATTTTTACGCACGTCAACATCATGCTATTGAAAGACATATATGTTTTGAACAGGTGGACTCTATTTTCGAACGTCACTATTCACGTGCTTGCTGATCAATATTCACCCGAAATTCACTTATACTTAACATCCTATGGCTCATCATGACATCAAATTTGCGAATTGATTCTGTCTTGTTCATCTATTTAAAATCAGATTGCAGGAGCTCTCAAAGCACTTTACATTGGACTTTTGCTGTTCAATGAAATTTTACCGACATAATTTGTCGTGTTTTATTCTTCATTTGTGCTTGAACAAAATTAAATCGCTATCATATATCACCTTCACTCAGCATATTTTCGAGATGTTTTATGAGCCAAAGTCATATCCGTATTCGAGGCGCACGCACCCATAACTTAAAAAATGTGAACCTTGATATTCCACGCGATAAATTCGTGGTGATTACGGGACTTTCAGGTTCAGGTAAATCTTCACTGGCTTTCGACACCTTATATGCAGAAGGTCAACGTCGCTATGTGGAATCTTTATCTGCCTATGCACGCCAATTCCTATCCCAAATGGAAAAACCTGAAGTCGATTCGATTGAAGGTTTAAGCCCAGCTATTGCCATCGAGCAGAAATCAACCAGTCATAACCCACGTTCAACGGTCGGTACGATTACTGAAATTTATGACTATTTACGTTTGTTGTATGCTCGAGTGGGTACACCCTACTGCCCTGAGCATGACTTGCCGATGGTGGCACAAACCGTGTCGGAAATGGTTGATGCGGTTAAAGCACTTGAAGAAGGTACAGCTTTATTGTTACTTGCTCCTGTTGTACGTGAGCGCAAAGGTGAATACACCAATTTATTTGAGCAATTACAAAGCCAAGGTTTCGTCCGTGCACGTGTAGACGGTGAAATCATGGAAATTGATCCACCGCCTGAACTGGATAAGAAGAAAAAACATACCATTGAAGTCGTGGTCGACCGTTTTAAAGTCCGCGATGACTTAGGCAACCGTATTGCAGAAAGTTTTGAAACCGCACTGCGTTTAGGTGGTGATATTGCTATTTTGTCATGGATGAAAGGCGAACAATCTGATCGTGTGTTTTCAGCAAAACACTCATGTCCTGAATGTGACCGTGCCGTTGCCGAACTAGAACCTCGTCTGTTTTCTTTTAACAACCCATTTGGTGCTTGCCCGGTCTGTGATGGTTTAGGGACACGCAGCCATTTTAGTTCTGACAAACTCATTCCAAACCCTGAAGTCAGCATTAGCCAAGGGGCAATTCGTGGTTGGGATCGTCAGCGTCCATACTATTACAGCATGATTGAAAAAGTCGCTGCACACTTCGACTTCTCTCTTGATACGCCGTGGAATGAACTTGATGCGGATACCAAAAAGAAATTCCTTTACGGTACAGGCAAAGAAAAAATTGACTTAAGCTATATCGATGAACGCGGTCGCCGTCATAACCGTGTGATGGCTTTCGAAGGGGTTTTACCACATTTAGAACGTCGTTACCGTGAAACTGAATCAAACTATGTGCGTGATGATTTAGCACAATACTTATCTAATGCTGCATGTGACGCTTGTGGCGGTTCACGTCTCAATGAAATTTCACGTCATGTGCGTGTCAAAGACAAAACCATTGCCGAAATCACCAAAATGTCGATTGGCGATGCTGAAAGCTATTATCAAGATCTCAATCTTGAAGGCGCCAAAGGTGAAATTGCCGATAAGATTTTTAAAGAAATTCGTGAGCGTTTGCACTTCCTTGTATCCGTAGGCTTGAACTATTTAAGTCTATCTCGTTCAGCCGAAACCTTATCAGGCGGTGAAGCACAGCGTATTCGTTTAGCTTCGCAAATTGGTGCTGGCTTAATGGGCGTGATGTATGTGCTGGATGAGCCATCGATTGGTTTGCATCAACGTGATAATGACCGTTTGCTTGAGACTTTGGTTCGTTTACGTGACTTGGGCAACACCGTTTTAGTGGTAGAGCATGATGAAGATGCCATTCGTGCAGCGGATCATATTATTGATATTGGTCCTGGTGCAGGGGTGCATGGTGGTCATGTCATTGCCGAGGGGACTTATGATGAATTGGCAGCCAATGAAGACTCTCTGACCGGCAAATACTTGTCAGGCAAGTTAAAAATTGAAGTGCCAAAAACGCGTGTACAACCACCAAAACCTGATGAGCAAATTAAGCTGATGGGTGCATGTGGTCACAACTTAAAGAATGTCGATTTGACTATTCCATTGGGTGTTATGACTTGTGTAACAGGTGTTTCGGGTTCAGGTAAATCAACCCTCATTAACCGCACCTTATTACCGCTTGCAGCAACACAATTGAACGGTGCAACCACGTTAACCGCTGAAAAGTTTGATTCGATTGATGGCTTACAATTCCTCGATAAAGTCGTGGATATTGACCAAAGCCCAATTGGACGTACACCGCGCTCAAACCCTGCAACCTATACAGGTTTGTTTACGCCAATTCGTGAACTCTTTGCTCAAACCCCAGAAGCCAAAGCACGTGGGTATGCCGCAGGTCGTTTCTCGTTTAACGTGAAAGGTGGTCGCTGTGAGGCTTGTGAAGGCGACGGTATGATTAAAGTGGCGATGCATTTCTTACCGGATATGTATGTGCCATGCGATGCCTGCCACGGCAAGCGTTATAACCGTGAAACTTTGGAAGTCGGCTATAAAGGTAAAAACATTTCTGACGTACTCGAGATGACCGTTGAAGATGCAATGCATTTCTTTGATGCGATTCCTGTCATTCATCGTCGTTTAGAAACTTTACATCAAGTTGGTTTAGGTTATATCCGTTTGGGTCAGTCGGCAACCACGCTTTCAGGTGGTGAAGCACAGCGTGTGAAACTTGCGCGCGAACTTGCCAAACGTGATACGGGTAAAACCCTGTATGTGCTGGATGAACCAACCACAGGTTTGCATTTCCACGATATTGCCAAACTTTTAGATATTCTTCATGAGCTACGCAATAAAGGTAATACCATTGTGGTGATTGAGCATAACTTAGATGTGATTAAAACTGCCGACTGGATTGTGGACTTAGGTCCTGAAGGTGGTGCTGGTGGCGGTATGATTATTGCTGAAGGTACACCTGAAGAAGTAGCGAAAAATAAGGTTTCGCATACGGCGAGATTCTTAAAGCCGATGTTGAAATAATCTCCCCCCTTACGGATTAATGCTCCTCATCTTTGAAAAGGAGGGTTAGGGAGGTTTCAAAATAATAATTTATTATGCTAATACGGTGATTCATTCACCGTTTTTTTTCTTATGACTTTATTAGAAATATTAGATACAGCTATTAAAATTGGTTTAGGTGCGCTCATTACAGGGATCATTACTTATTTCAATCAAAAGGCAAATTTGAAGGCACAACAAAATAAGGAAAACAAAGAGTTTAATCGTAATCTTTTAACAAAAATTTCTTCTGATATAGAGTAAATAAATCATTTAATTTTAAAAATTTGGGCTATATTTGATTTTGAAATTAAAAAGCCTGTATTAGATAAAGAAGTAATTAGCGACAGACTCTCTCCTCTGCGAGAAAACCTATTTGATGACTTTAATCTATTAAGTAAAAATGAAGGGCTTTTACTTTTATATGACTATAAAGATCAACAAGAAATATTGAGAAGATACGGTGAACTTGTAGGTGCTTTTAATTCCTATACATGTTTTCGTAAAGAATCTGTTTCAATTGAGAAAACTGCTGAATATAAAGCAAGTATATTAGAGACTAGAAAACAACTTTATCAAAGTTTAAATAAAGCCATTCCTAAATAATTTTTAACTGAAATCCAATCACATGAAAGCGACCTGGATGTCGCCCGTTTGATTAAGATATAAGGATGTATCCTCAATCAAACAAAAGCATTTTGCCTACTTTTTTCTTTCAAAAGTAGGAAACTACTACGCAAATTTAATAAAAAATCTAACTGACAATTGAGGACGTGATTACAGCCAATATTCACATAATCTTAGCTTGAAACCGTATTGCGTCCCTGCGCTTTCGCTCTAAATAATGCTTGGTCTGCCTTAGCAAATAATGCTTTCCAAGAATCAGCACCTACCGCAACACCCACACTGATCGAAACCGTAAATGATTGACCTTGCTCATCTGTAAATTGTAAATCACCAATACCCTTACGCATCTTTTCTGCAGCACGTAACCCATGTTCAAGGTCTAAATTTTCAATCAACACCAAAAATTCATCCCCACCAAAGCGAACGACTAAATCAGTTGATCGAACATTATGACTTAAACAATTTGCCACCTGCTGAATGACTTGATCCCCTGCCACATGACCATACTGATCATTAACCTGTTTAAAATAATCAATATCTACAATCATCAAACACGTTTGGGTAAACTTATTGGGCTGAGCTTCCATAAGTTTGGTATAGGCTTCTAAAGCAAAACGATTTGAAACACCTGTTAATTTATCAGTATTGGCAATATTCTTTAATTCAAACTCAAATTCATCACGTTGATGCAACATTTTCTGAAGTTTTTGCATCGCTTCGTGTAATGAATGTACTTGCTTCTGCTGATCTTCAATAAAATGACTATCGACCAAAGCATTGGCATACGACAATTCAACTAATTTATCTCTCACCATGATAAGCGGCGAAATAACTTTACGTTGAACATAGATCATCGTAAATAAAGCAGCCAATAGTGAAATTAAAGAGACTATCAACGTGAGTAGGAAGTTCAATTGATTCGCGTCTTTTTCTGACTTTGCGATTTCAACGCTCTTACTGAGCAAATAGTCTTGTAAATCGATAACTGTTAAGAATTTACCAGATACAGCTACACTTAATTCAGTCCCTGATAAAAAATAAGGTTGTCCCTTTCGGCTTTCATCAATTAATCGCATGATGATAGGTAAACCTTGATCAATAAACTGAGTTTTCACTTCTTGGTGTAAGCGAGCGAATTCAGCTGTACGATGGCGTTCGGGTTGAATGGTATTCACTAAATCCCACAAATAGCGAACTTGTTTTTGCGTTTGTAATGCGCGTGCAATATTGTCACTTGGTAACGGCTGCTGAAATGTCACATGTGCAGTTACATTTGAAGCAACACGTCCAGCCTGATCTCGCAAATCAGCCAACACCAAAATCATGGTGTAATAATGCCCCATCGAACTGTCTTTACTTTTAGACTGCATTACCAGTTTCTTCAGTAAATCATGACTGCTATCCCACGCATTAAACATTGTAAGAATAGCTTGATCTAAAGCTTCAGGCGTACGCTCTGCAAATGGCAACGAAATATAATGATCGACTTGTTTGCGACCTTCCGCTAATTTTGGATTTAGGTATTGAGCGACGTACTCTTCTAACCCATCATATCCAGACTGATCTAATCGATGAATCGAGACCTTAATTTGTTCATCTACTCCCGCGCGATACTCAATAAGCGCTTGTTTATTTTTTTCAAACTCTTCTTGTGAACTCGACATTGCCATGTTCGCAGGGCCACGCTCGCGTGAAATACGGTTCGCTAGAGCAGCAACAGCTCGAAGATTTTCAATTTCAATCAATGCTATTTGTGATTTCTGATATTCGCGATAATGGCTAATGACCAATGGGATTGAAATACAGAGGATAGATAAGACGATAATCATCACGAACACAAATAGGCGGCGACCAATTTGCTCGGAATGTGATTTTAACATCCAAACTACCTCTAAAATAAAAGACCGTATAAAGCGGTGAGATTTATAAAATTTCTTTGAACTTAGTTATATTTTACAATATAACCATGCTTAAAAAGCACTTAAAGCACAAGTTTTTATTTAAGAAACAATGTGATAAATATCACACTATTGTAATGCCGTAAATTTTTTTTGTTCAATATTTAAATTATTTTTCCACCAATATACAAGTGACATATTTGGCAGTATTTACTTTTTTTGAATTAAAATCAGATGATTATTTTGATCACTTAATCAGCATCGAAAAAATAGATCATGCGCATAATTTTTAATCATTATACAAACCTCATCCTTTAAACCATAATGCTTACATTGCAAAGACACTGATTCATATCAGATTTGCTTAATGAATTTTATTCTACCCTCGGATGTTTCTCCCACATACAGAACATCCTTTTTCAGCCCAGCCATCCCAATCGGCTGGGTTTTTTTTATCTTTTATATGACTTTTAACGTAAATAATGAAATAAACCAAGTCGATCTAAAATATCTAAAGTGATTTCCTTCCGTTGCTGAATTTTATCACCATTTTTCATTTCTAAATTTAATGCAAAGGCAGTGACTTGACCGCTGGCTTGTTCTACAAAACCCACATACCAGCCCACCTGAGGCTCAATATCCATTCCCCAACCACTTTTGGCATATAGCTTATTCGCACCACGTGATTCGACATACATCATGTCTCTTACATCTTGTTGTACATCTCTACGAAACGGCAATGACAACTGTGCCAATCTATAAACAAATTTAACTTGTTGATCAGGTGTAATCTCTAGAGGACCTTTTAACCAAAACTGATCTATCTCATCCCCGACTTTTGCATTTCCATACTGAATTCGAATTAATTCCTGTTGCATCAATGTTGGTCCAATACGGTGTGGTAAGGCTTGATACACAGGTACAACAGATGATTGTAAGGCCTCACCAAGCGTAAAATCACGTTGCCAACTATCAAATGAACGCTTATTTCCATCCCATTTAAACACTTCATACCGAGTTGATTTATGATGTTCTAATCCAATCAAAGCATTCACTATTTTAAAAGTGGATGCAGGGATAAAATTTTCTTTTGTTCTTGTTCGATCAGAACCGTAAGTTTTAACGTGTTTGCCATCATAGGTGATAAATACACCTTGAATATTTTGCTGATTAAATAGGGTCTCAATATGATGCTGATTCTTTGATTCACTGCTATTCAGCATTGAATCGTCTTTTAAATCGTATGCTTTTATTCTCGGATTAATATGATCTAAGGCCTGGCAGGCAGATAAAAAAACAGACGTTAAAAAAAGTGCAACAACGTAGATTCCTTTCAATTTAATGTTCCAATTTGACCAATGCATTTAATTCAATTTTGACAGATTATTTCCAATTTTTTTGTCTATTTTTAACACTTTTTTTAAAAATAATATTTACATGTGCAATATGCTGGTGCATAATGCCCCACATTAGGGCGAGATAGAAATATACCTCAGCAGAATTTCTGTATTTCCCTCAAGTTTTGGCGAAAAAACCTAGTTTTCTATGAAAACTAGGTTTTTTTTTGCTCAGTATTGATAAAGAATACACCCAGTTATGCACTATAATGGTGCAAATAAATATAAGTTAAAAAAAACCCCAGCCTTGGGGAAAGCTGGGCATATAAGAGAAATAACCACTATAATATTTAGTAAATCTAAAAGGCAGAACTCAATTTATTTAAATATAAAAAAAAACTTAGTTAACGAGCATGTAATTATGTGAAAATTAACTTAAATTGCAAACATCGCAACCCTTTGAAATTCCGAATAGACCTAACACTTTACTACCAAGTAGGTGAAAAAAGTCACATTATTTATTTTCAAATGAGTTAAAATTAAACGAAAATCTTAAATTTCATGTAAATTAACATTTTCTTTATACGTTTTATCCGATTCTAATAATCTTTTTTTTGTATAATTTCGATGCAATTTTTTAAGCTTAATCGACGTTGAAAATCTCCTTATCACATTGTTATTTTTGAATAAAATGTTCAAAAATTCATGTTCTTAATCTTCTTGTATCAAGACATAACACACAAAATAAATTTAGACCAGCAGACTATTACCTTAAAGATCATTGACTTAATACATTGTTACAATACAATATTTACTGCATATTCATTCGACATTTATTTGGTAACTATTATGAAAAAAATTAGTTTAGCCACTGCTTTATTAGTAGCAATGACTGGGGCACACGCATATCAAGTTGAAGTACAAGGGGCTGCTGAATACTTTGATGACTCATTGAACAATGATAACTACACTGGTTCTGTACAAGGTACTTATTACTTCAAGAATGTTGACTCAACTAAAGGTCCTTTAGCTGAAGCGGCTTTCTTAAATCAGGCATCTAATGTATCTGTGGCTTATAATTTCGGTGAATATTCTGCTGATATTAAAGTACCTGCTTACGGTATTAATGAAGAAGTTAAAGCAGAACAACATAACTACGGTGCTAAAGCTGAAGCTTACATCCCAACTAAACTTATTCCTTTATATGCAAGCGCATCATATAGCCACTCAAAAACTGATGCTAAAAATGATTTCACTGCAAACAACCCATTAAACCACCCACAAGTTGCTAAATTAGCAGATGGTAACGGCGATCGT
The DNA here is from genome assembly GCF_056783995.1 of Acinetobacter sp. ANC_7588. Taxonomy (NCBI): domain Bacteria; kingdom Pseudomonadati; phylum Pseudomonadota; class Gammaproteobacteria; order Moraxellales; family Moraxellaceae; genus Acinetobacter; species Acinetobacter sp. ANC_7588. Next base: position 65,719 of record NZ_JBWYIU010000004.1, read on the forward strand.
TATGCTTTAGAACTTGGTGCAATGTTACTTCCAAACTTCTTAGTTGCTGTAGGTTATACAAGCGTTGCTGATCAATACTCTTTTGATGTCTTTAAAGCAATCAACAACGGCAGCGTATTCTCAGCACTTGAAACAGGTACTATTGCTGAAGATCAAGATGCGATCACAGCTCGTACTAAATATGTAGGCGGCATCACTGATACAAATATGTCTGTTGGCTTTGAAGCTGGTTTAGTATACGGTGAAGACACACTTTACCAATTAAAATCTGACCTTTACTTCAATCCACAGTTAAGCGCAGGCGTTTCTTATACTGAATCAAGCTTTAATGACACTCCAAGCTCAGCTATCGGTGCTAACGTAAACTACTTCATCACTCCAGCTGTAGCTGTTGGTGCAAGTTATGTAAATGCTAACGCTGAAAATGGTTCTAGCCGTGATACTGAAACTGTTGGCTTAAATGCTAAATTCCGTTTCTAATAAATTATTAGATACAGAATCAAAAAAGGACGCATAATGCGTCCTTTTTTAATCATTCACTATTTACTCAGGGCTACGAATTACACTTAAGAAATGTAAATGTCTTTCGTATTGATCAATGACATCTTGAATTAAGTCTTCTTGTGTCCAGTCCATTACATCATAGGCCTGTCCACCCTCTCTTAAAAACACTTCCGCCTGATAATAATCCTGCTCAGTCACCATTGTATCTGGCATAAAGCTCGGTGGCGTTGTTCTTTGTGACATCACTTGATATACGAAATTCAACTCAGCATGATGATCTACCCTCAACTCTACACCTTCACCCAATCGATTTACACTAACCTTAAACTGTCTTCTCTTGAACTCTTTCTGCACTTGCTCTAATGCTTGAGATACTTGAGATTCAATAAATACATCAACCTCTTCCTTAGAATGAGGATAGTGCATAATCAATCCTAAGCGTTTTTGCCAACTCCGTGGTTGATGAATCGCTCGAGGTGTAATTCTCGCTTCTTGCAAAGCATTCATTTTAATTAAATCTACTTTTAAGGCTTTGAGTAATCCCCAACAAATAAAGAGCATAATGACGGAGAATGGCAATGCACTCATGATGGTTGCAGATTGTAAAGCACCGAGCCCACCGACCAATAATAATACAATTGCCAATACCGCCATAAGCACAGTCCAAAAGAGTCGTTGCCATGTCGGTGAACCTTCACCTTTGGCCGTCAAATAGTCTGTAACTAATGCACCTGAATCCGCTGAAGTGACAAAGAATAAAATAACCAGCGATGTTGCCACCACACTCATGATTGAAGCGAGTGGTAAGCTATTTAAAAATTCGAATAATGCAACGGAAGAATCCTTCTGTACTGCTAGCATCAGTGCTTCATTGCCTTCTTGCATAATACTGAAGAGCGCAGCATTCCCCATAAAGCCCATCCAAATGAGTGTAAATCCAGTAGGAATCAACATAACTCCAACGATAAACTCTCGAATAGTTCTTCCATGTGACACACGTGCGATAAACATCCCGACAAATGGTGACCACGAGATCCACCATGCCCAATACATGATCGTCCAACCACCAATCCAACCATTCGGTTGATAAGCATATAAATTAAATGTCATGGTAAAGAGATTAGAAACATATTGACCCATGTTCTGAATTGTGGTTTGCAAAAGATAAATGGTAGAACTCGCGAAGAATACAAAGAGCAATAAACTTAATGCCAATACCAAATTCAACTCAGACAACCGTTTAATTCCTTTTTCTAAACCTAGAAAAACGGACAGTGATGCCAATGTACTGACGATAATAATCAGTATCACTTGTGTACTTGCTGATTGAGGAACATCAAATAAATAATTCAAGCCTGAGTTAATTTGCGTTACACCAAAACCCAATGTTGTCGCCACACCAAATACTGTTCCAATCGTGGCAAATGTGTCCACGGCATCCCCCATTGGACCATGAATTTTTTTACCAATGATCGGATACAGCGCAGAACGCACTTTTAAAGGCAATTGATGTCGATAAGCAAAATAGGCCAAGGACAATCCAATCAATGCATAGATTCCCCATGCATGAAGTCCCCAGTGGAAGAAAGTCACTCGCATCGCTTGCTGCGCTGCCATAACCGTTTCTCCATCACCGACTGGCGGAGAGACATAATGCATTACAGGTTCTGCTACTCCAAAAAACATCAAGCCGATACCCATACCTGCGGTAAAGAGCATTGCAAACCAAGAGCCATTACTGTAACTCGGTTGGCTATGATCTGGGCCGAGCCTGATTTTGCCGTATTCAGAAATTGCGATATAAGCCAGCACGATCAGAAATATGGCAACTGCTAAAACATAGAACCAACTAAAAGAATCCGTAATCCATTGGTTCAGTTGCTGAGTAATTAATTCAAAACCATGAGGAGATAACACCACAGTGGCTAAAAATACAAAAATGATGAGTACCGTGCTGATAAAAACACGTGGATTCACATTTGAATACCATGAAGGATGCTGAGAAGACATAATTCCCCTATATATTTATTTTTCGGTGAAACGCTTCAAACTGGATAAAACGCTATATGAAATGAGATCATTTATTCTCAACCTCATACAAAGCCGAGTTAGTTTCATCAAAGACGGAATAGAAAAATCGACTCAATATAGAGCATCGGAGACTGTTTTTTGATCTAATTACTTATTATTCATGATTTTGCAGATGAATGCCGTTAGCAAGATGTAACGTTCTGTTTTAATCATCCTGATGCTTTGGCAAATGAGCAATATATTGCAGTGCAATTAAGCGCGAAACAATCAAAGCCAGATACATGACTCCACTAAACATTTGAATCATGGCAATCAGTCTCGCCAGCGGACTCAAGGGCATAATATCTGAAAGACCTGTTGCCGACTGAATACTAAAACTGAGAAACAACAAATCTAACCAACTATGTTGAACAGATTGTTCAGGCGTTATGCTAAAACTCAGTGGGTCATATAGCTGGCAGATGCTATACAAAAATGCGAAGCTCCATGCAATTAAAGTAAAAACAGCCGCTGCCGCAAATAATTCATCTTTGGTCAAATAGCGGTCTTCGAACATATATCGAACCAAACCATAAGCCGCTGTCGTATACGCGATAACTTCAAATACATGCGCTGTAATTTGAATATAGGCTTGATGATATCCAATCAGAATCAAGAAAGAAAAAATGAGAGCTCCTAATACCCCAAATAAACCTACAGCACTAAAAATTGGGGTCATTTTGATGACTTTAGCAATAATAAGAAGGACTAAAGCGCCGAGAATCCAAGTCATGGAGCGATAAGCCAAATCATGACTTGATATCACTGCGAGGAATAAAATCAGCAGCTGTAAAATCAGTAGACACGCGGATGGTAAACGTACGAGATCACGTATCACGCGGCATATTAAACTCATCTCAACTCCAACTATTTTTATTGTTTTGTTTGAATGAAAGCATAGCGGACAGTTGATGACTTGTATGTCATTTAAAATAGAAATTTGGTAAAGAAAAAAAGCCCCTTAAAGGGGCTTTTTATCATGATCAGTATGGTTTAGTGGTCTGACGCACCAGAAATACCAATACCTGTTTGTGAACGTACAAACTGTGCATCAAATGCTTTACGTTCTGCTTGCGCTTGTGCAGAATTGTCTGTCACAGAGAACAACCAGCAGAAGAAGAATGCTAAAGGCATCGCAAATAATGCAGGACCGTTATATGGATTAATTGGTGTATCAGAAATACCAAGCGTATCTACCCAAACTGCTTTAGAAAGTACGATGAGTACAACCGCTAAAACTAATCCAACAACACCACCGGCAACTGCACCACGCGTTGTTAAACCTTTCCAGAACATTGAAAGTACAAGCACTGGGAAGTTTGCACATGCAGCAACAGAGAATGCTAAACCTACCATGAAGGCAACGTTTTGTTTCTCGAACAAGATACCCAAGATCATCGCAAAGATCGCAAGACCTAAAGTCGCGATTTTAGACATACGAAGTTCAGATTCAGGTGTAGTTTGTCCTTTTTTCAATACGTTCGCATATAAGTCATGTGAAATTGCTGAAGCACCTGACAACGTTAAACCTGCAACAACTGCTAGAATCGTGGCAAATGCAACCGCTGAAATGAAGCCCATGAACAAGTCACCGCCTAAAGCATCAGACAAGTGAACCGCAGCCATGTTATTACCACCAACAAGCTCTAGCTTGCCAGTTACTGCCATTTTCGCAATATCAAGGAATTGTGGGTTGTTCGATACATAGAGAATCGCACCGAAACCAATGATGAAAGTTAAAAGATAGAAGTAACCGATAAAGCCTGTTGCAACAACAACTGATTTACGTGCTTCTTTCGCATCTTTTACTGTGAAGAAACGCATGAGGATATGTGGTAAACCAGCTGTACCAAACATCAATGCTAAACCAAGAGAAATCGCATCAATTGGGTTTGATGCCAGACTACCTGGTCCCATGATTTTGGTTGCATCATCTAAGGTTAAATCATGTACTTTAGAGAAGACTTGAATCGATTGCTCGAACATATTGGTGAAGCTAAAGCCAACGCCTTTCATCACCATAAATGCCATGAAGGTAGCACCTGACAACAACATCACTGCCTTAATGATTTGCACCCATGTTGTCGCTAACATACCGCCAAACATAACGTATGCCATCATGAGCAGACCGACGATGACGACAGCAATGTTATAGTTCAAGCCAAACAGAAGCTTGATCAACTGACCAGCGCCGACCATTTGGGCAATCAAGTAGAATGCAACAACAACAAGAGAGCTTAACGCTGCCAGTGTGCGTACAGGTTTTTCTTGTAAACGGAATGATACAACGTCAGATAAATTGTATTTACCCAAGTTACGCAAACGCTCTGCTATCAAGAAAAGTACGATAGGCCAACCTACCATGAAACCAAGTGAATAGAGTAAGCCATCGAAACCTGACAGGAAAACCATCGCAGAAATACCAAGGAACGATGCTGCGGACATATAGTCACCAGCAATGGCTAAACCATTTTGGAAACCAGAAATTCCACCGCCTGCGGTATAGAAATCTTTGGTGTTTGTGGTTTGTTTAGCTGCCCATTTGGTAATCCCCAGCGTTGCACCGACGAAAATCAAGAACATGATAATCGCAGGCCAATTTGTTGCTTGTTGTTCTGCTGCACCTAAATCAGGACCTGCGAATGCCAATCCAGATAACATTGCAGTCCCTGCAAATGTGAGTAAAGAATTCCATTTCATCTTAGTGTAGTCCCTTCTCGTGAGTGATGGCTTCAACTTCGCGCATAGCTTCTTCGTTTAATTGATCGAGCTTATTGTTGGCAATGTACGAATACACACCACATAACAAGAAAGACAGCACGATGATGCCTAATCCTAGAGGGATACCCCAAGTGGTTACACCACCTGAAAGCGATGACAATAAAAACTCTTTGTTATAGCCAACTAAAAGCATAAAACCAACGTAGACAAACAGCATAATGCCTGTCAATGTCCAGCTCAGTGTGCTTTTCTTTTTGACCATTTCTTTGAATTTGGGATTCTGTAGAATTTGCTCTACTTGTCTCTCATCCATAAACAAGACTCCATATGAGACCCAACCGTAGGTCATTTTTTTTATTTAAATTATTCCGATTTTTAAATTAGCAAGATTTTGCATTGGTTGTAATTTAGACTTTGGTCGCTAAATTTTGATCAATTTGAACGTGACAGTTCATGGATGCGTTATCATTACACGAGATTCTCAAGTGTAAGTCCTATGAACAGTTGGTTGATTATTGGGGTACTCGCCCTCTACATCCTCATCCTTTTTATTTGCGCCTTTTTTGGTGAAAAACATGCCAGTCGGCTCAGCCCACGTGGACGCATGTTATTGTTTAGTTTGACCTTAGGCGTGTACTGTTCGTCTTGGACATTCTACGGCGCAACGGGTGCTGCTGTTCGTGAAGGGATCATTTTCCTTCCAATCTACTTAGGCCCACTTCTGTTTGTCTGGTTTGGTTATGATATTTGGCGTCGCTTAGGTCGAGTACGTCAGCACCATGCTATTTCCTCAATTGCTGACTTTGTGGCAGCACGTTATGGCAAAAGCGGACCTCTCGCCTCACTCGTCACCATTTTAGCCGTGATCGCCATCATTCCTTATCTTGCCTTACAACTGAGAGCCATTGCACTCAGTGCATCCGTGATGTTGCAACAAGATTCAGAAGTGATGAATCTGACCACCAATGGTGTACTTGCACTTACAGGGGTTCTAGCAATTTTGGCTATGATGTTTGGTACACGTCAGATTGCCAACACCGAACAGCATGGCGGTTTAATGCTGGCAGTCGCTTTTGAATCCTTTGTTAAATTATTTGCACTCCTCTGTGTCGCTTTTTTCTTTTTATTTGAACGCCCCGAAAACCTCATTCAAGTTTCCGCAGACGTATCCAAAACCTTCCATGAAATTCAACTGATGGGCGTGCCAGATACCTTTTGGATTCAAACACTTTTAGCAGCATTAGCGATTATATGTTTGCCACGCCAGTTTCATGTTGCTGTAGTTGAATTACGTGATGAAAAACATATTCGTGGTGCGCGCAGATGGTTTGCCGCTTACATCATTTTAACCGTTGTCGCGATTATTCCGATTGCAAGTTGGGCACTTCATGCTGCACCAGAATACATGGCAGTCCCTGATGTTGCCGTGCTGTCACTGCCTTTGAGCTATAACCAAGAATGGCTGACGCTCTTAGCATTCCTTGGAGGATTTTCGGCTTCAACTGGTATGCTTTTAGTCTCTTCAGTCGCACTCTCAATCATGCTCAGTAACGACTTGATTATGCCTGCGCTATGGCGCTTGGGTTGGATTTCTCGTCATGACAAGCGTTTACCTCGAATGCTGAAATTCACACGTCGCGTATGTATTTTGGCGGTCATGCTACTTGGATTCTTGTTCTTCCATTTCTTTAATGACATTGATCAGCTGTCAGTATTTGGTCTTTTGGCATTTAGTGCTGTTGCACAGTTTGCACCTGCACTTATTGGGGGGTTGTACTGGCGTGGTGGAAGCAAGCAAGGGGTCTATGCAGGTCTCATCGTTGGTTTTGTGATGTGGAGTTACACACTGCTCTTACCAACAATTTTAAGAAGTTTACCAGATGAATATTATCAATTTACTTATTCGTTTCTGATGTTTGGCCCTCTGGGATTTGACTTATTAAAGCCTGAAGCATTACTTGGTTTTGAATCATTTCCGCCATTAACACATGGTGTAATTTGGTCACTTGGCTTAAATATCGTGCTCTACATCTGGATCTCACGAATTTATCGTCCAAGTATTGCTGAGCAAATACAGGCAGAAAGTTTCTTCTATTACGAAACAAAACCCCTACAAACGCAACAAACCTCAAATGAAGTTAACTATTTACATCATGATGTTGCACGATTAAAAGTGGGTGACCTGATCACGCTTGCCAAACGGATTACGGGTGAAGGTCCGACCATGCATGCGTTTAATCAATTCTGCTTATCCAATAATGTGATATTAAACGAAAACAGCAGTGCCAATGGGATGTGGTGGCGTTTCACTGAACAATATCTCGCTGGCACGATTGGAGCTGCATCGGCACGTACCCTACTCACTACAGCCATGGTTAACAATGGATTAGCACTTGGACAGGTCGCTAATATTCTAGACCAAGCATCACAATGGCAACGCTTTAACCAAAATCTAATTATGACCATGATCGACCACATGACCCAAGGGGTAAGTGTTGTCGATGAAAACATGTGTTTAGTCGCATGGAATAATCAATATCTTGTGTTGTTTGATTATCCAAAAGATTTGGTATATGTGGGCTGCCCAATTGCAGACTTGATCCGATACAACGCAGAGCGCGGTGAATGTGGACCTGGTTCCGTTGAAGAGCACGTACGTAAACGTATTCATTGGATGAAAGTAGGTAGCGCTCATGAGTTTGAACGTATTCGAAAAGATGGTCGTGTTATCCAAATGCGAGGAAATCCAATCGAAGGCGGTGGCTTCGTGACGACATTTGCTGATATTACGGCATTCCGAGAAACTGAAGCACTACTTGAAGGACGCGTTCAAGATCGCACTCAACAACTTGCCAATGCCTTGGCAGAACAACAATTGGCACGTGAACAAGCTGACAAAGCCAATATGTCAAAAAGTCGATTCATTGCTGCAGCAAGTCATGATTTACTTCAACCTATGCACGCTGCACGGTTATTCAGTACGGCATTAGAACAAAGCATTCAAAATGAAGAAGATGCTAAAACGCTACAGCAACTCGATCGTGCCTTACATGGTGCAGAGAGTATGCTTTCTGCATTATTAGACATTGCACGTTTAGAAGGTGGAACAATACAACCTAAACGACAAGCCTATCCATTACATGACCTATTGAGTGACTTAGAACTACAATTTAAATCAATTGCAGCACAACGAGCGATCTCCTTCCGAGTGCATGACGTGAAGTTCTGGATTGATACAGATCCTCAATGGATTCGCCGTATTATTCAAAACTTTGTCAGTAATGCCCTAAGATACACAGCAAAAGGTCGTGTAATTGTTGGGGTGTTACGTTCAGCAGAAAGAGCAAACCATATTCGTATTGGTGTTTGGGATACTGGTCCAGGGATTGCTGAACAACAACGTATTAAACTCTTCCAAGAGTTTGAACGTTGTGGACATACCTCGCCATGGGGTGAACAAGGTTTAGGTCTTGGACTCGCCATCGTTCAGAGAATGACCAGCATGTTGGGTTATCCTGTGCATGTGTATTCCGAGTTGGGTAAGGGTTCATGTTTTATGATTGAAGTCCCACTCATCGATGCACCAAAGGTTGTGACCGCACCAGTTCAAGCCACACCATTAAAATCTGCAGCGTATAAAATTTTATGTTTAGACAATGATGAAACTATTTTAGAAGGCATGGCAACTTTGCTTACTAAATGGGGTTATCAAGTGTTTAAAGCCACAGAACCTGAACAAGCGCTTGAGATTATTCAACAAGAGAACATTCAAGTTTGGTTGGTCGATCAACACCTGAATTCAAATAAAATAGGATTAGATTTTATTGTAGAACAGCGTCAAGAAAATGTGCCTGTGGCATTGATTACAGCTGATTCAGATCCTGAGCTTCCGCAAAGACTCAAAGAGCTGAATATTGTCCTATTGAAAAAACCTCTCAAACCTGCCTCTCTACGTTCATGGTTATCAGGTTTAAAAATTTCAAAATAAGATTCGAAATAGTCATATTTTGATACATTCATCACCCAGTTTTTCCAAGAAAAGCTGGGTGATTTTTATACATATTCACACCGTACTTTACAATGATTGGCAGACCTCAGCTTTAGAGGTGGCAAAAGAGAACAAAATAAAGCTAAAAAGAGCATTGGCAATTGACCAAAAAAATCAAAGTCCGATTTTCTATGGCAAAACACATCAAAAGTTGAAATATCATTTAAAACAAATAGTTACAAGTTTACTAACATCATGTTTTTAGATGACAAATTTACTCATCAATTAAAAATTAATACTTTAGTCTTATTCTTATTGCAATCAACATAATTCTAAATCTAGCCATCAGCACATCTTCTTTCGATTAAAGAAATCAAAGTGCCTCAAATTTTCTCGAGAATAAAAGTATCAAATGGAGTCTTGCAATGAACATTTCAGAAGCTATGCCACATGGTTTAGATCGTAATCACGAATTTCATCGCCAATATGGTGCCAATGCAATTTTGCCTGAAATCAAGTGGCAAGAAATTTTTCCATCTACATCCTTAAAAAATGTACATGTACGTGCCTTGGAACAGATTTACCAAACTGCAGTACCTTTGGCTTTACAGGTTTTTGAACAATTAAAATTTGATGTATTTACACCAGCAGCTTATCACCCTCAAGGCTTAGGTTTATTTGATAAATTGGCACAACAAGAAAATCAACTTATTCAACGTTTAGCATCAGAATGCCGAGATTTAGATGAACATACGCGTCATCAAGTGTGGAGTATGTTGTTGCGTGGTGGTGCCGTTTTGGTCTTTAAAGCTTGGCTTGGTAAAGTGAAAACTGGTGAAAATACGCTGGATACCACGCAGTTTGATGAAATTTCAGATTTACTCTTCATCAAAACACCGCCGCTTGCACTCGCAGAACAACTGGGCATCGATGCATATGCAGATTTCGATCATATTTTTCTCATGTATGGCAATGAGGTATTTTTAGATCGTTTTAATGGACTTGAAACGGCTGCACTCTTTGTTGATCTGAAAGTTTATGATGCCGCTTTTTTAAGTCTTAGAGATGATCGCGTTGCAGAATATTTAAAACGCAAGGGCTATGTAACACAAGATCAAATTGATGAACTTCAATGTGCACTCAATCCTCTATATTGTAATGAGTTGACACCTAAACAGGACTGTTTAGCCTAAAGTAGATACGCATCGAAAAAAAGACCTTTGATTAGGTCTTTTTTTCAAATCTAAGAATCAATTAAACACGTTTTTCTTCGATGTTTAATGCATTAATCGCTAATACAGCCTGAGTACGATTTTGAACGCCTAATTTACGGAAAATCGCGGTCACATGCGCTTTAATCGTTGCTTCAGAAACATCAAGTTCGTATGCGATCTGTTTATTCAACAAACCTTCCGCAACCATCATTAACACTCGGAATTGTTGTGGTGTTAGAGATTGAATACGTTCTGCTAAAGCTGTTTCATCTGCAGCACGTGGATCAAAGTTTAAATTCGCAGGCAGGTTTGGTGGTAACCACATATCCCCTTCTAATACCTGACGAATCGCTTCACCAATGTGACTTGGATGCGCTGATTTTGGAATATAGCCCATTGCACCATGTGCAATCGAGCGTTGAATAATTGAAACTTCTTCATGCGCCGATACGACAATAATTGGTAACGATGGATACTGTGCACGCACATGCACCAACGCTGAGAAGCCTGATGCACCTGGAAGATTCAAATCTAAAAGCACTAAATCTGGTTCAGGACCTTTTTCTAAACGTTCATAAAATTCATTAACAGCAGCTGTTTCATGGATTTGGGCTTGCGGTAAGCTGTAACGAACTGCTTGAATTAAAGCATGACGAAACAGTGGATGATCATCAACGATTAAAATATTCATAAGCGAGGCGAGAGATCTCAAACACAATCAATATACTAACTGTGCTATAGCTGTTAAGGATATATAAATATTAACGAATTTTTGCAGAAAATGTCGGGCTAAATCTTACAAACGCGATTTTTTTATGTAATTTTGAAAATTCGATAAGCACATCACTTTTAAATATAAAATTTATTCAAATACTGAAATAGCTTATTCATAATCATAAATATAAGTTTATTCAGTTATTTATCACTAATTTATATCTCAAGAAGATTAAATTCCCGCTATATACGCAAAAATGATATTTATTATTATTTTGCTTATTTTACAGAATAAGCATTAATCCACATAAATAGTGCATCCGAGATTAATTTTAAATTTTTAGGTTTGTACTATGTCTACTGCTCAACAAAAACCATTAAATATCGTTGCTGTCTCTGGCGGTCTAAATAATCCTTCAAAAACTGAAGCGCTTGTTCAAGCGATTTTGGATGAGTTAGGTGAAGCAACACCTATTAATGTGCATTTTATTAAATTTAGCGAAATCGGTCATTTATTAGGTGGTGCCATTTATCGCAATCAGCTGCCGCAACGTGTTCAAGATGATCTTGCTGCTGTTGAAGCCGCGGATGCATTGATTGTGGGAACGCCCGTATATCGCGCATCTTTCACAGGTTTATTTAAACATTTCTTTGACTTTGTAGAACAAACTGCGCTGGTTGATGTGCCTGTATTACTAGCTGCATCAGGGGGCAGTGATCGCCATGCCTTAGTACTTGAGCATCAATTGCGTCCTTTATTTAGCTTCTTCCAAGCACAGACTTTGCCAATTGGAGTTTATGCAACTGATCGTGATTTTACGCCTGAATACACCATTCACAGTGAACTATTACGTGCGCGCATTACCTTAGCCATTGCTCGTGCTTTACCAATTTTAGAGTGGGCACCAGCCAAAGGTAAACGTGCTGAGGTTGTGAAAGATAAAACCCAACAAGCCAATCAAAACTTGGGCATTAACAAACAAATCGAACAAGAAGAAGTATTGCCTTCAGCAGCAGTACCAAGTTTAGATGCAGCAGAGTCACGCTTGCATCACAAGAATAATGCTGCCCCAAAAATTGAAGTGGCATAAATATAATTGAATCAATGAGGGTATAAGCCATGTCTAATGCAGAAAAACAAGCGATTAAATTTGCCTATTGGGTTCCAAATGTCAGTGGTGGTCTTGTCGTCAGTAATGTTGAACAACGAACAGACTGGAGCTACGACTACAATGTTCGACTCGCGCAAGCTGCTGAAAAAAGTGGATTTGAATATGCTTTGACACAGATTCGATTCACGGCAGGATACGGTGCTGAGAATCAGCATGAATCTGTAAGCTTTAGTCATGGCTTATTGGCAAAAACTGAAAAGTTACGTGTAATCGCAGCAATTTTACCAGGCCCTTGGAAACCCGCGCTGGCGGCTAAACAGCTCGCGACAATTGATCATTTAACCAATGGTCGTATCGCTATTAATGTTGTGAGCGGATGGTTCCGTGGTGAATTTGATGCCATCGGTGAAGAATGGCCTGAACACGATCAACGATATGCACGTTCAGAGGAGTTTATTCGTAGCTTAAAAGGCATTTGGACGCAGGATAACTTTAGTTTTGATGGAAAATATTATCAATTTAAAGACTACACCTTGAAGCCAAAACCTGTTCAAAGCCCACATATTGAAATTTTCCAAGGGGGTAGCTCGCGTGCCGCACGTGATATGGCATCTCGTGTTTCTGATTGGTATTTCACCAATGGAAACACGCCTGCTGAAATTAAAAAGCAGATTGATGACATCCGTGAAAAAGCCAAGCTGAATCACCATCAAGTCAAAATTGGGGTGAATGCCTTTATCATTGCTCGCGATACTGAAGAGGAAGCAAAAGCTGTACTTCAAGAAATCATTGACAATGCAAATGTAGAAGCAGTCAATGCCTTTGGTGATGCAACTCGTGAAGCTGGTGCCGCAACTCAAGAAGGTGAAGGTAACTGGGCAAAATCAACATTTGAAGATCTTGTCCAATACAACGACGGGTTCAGAACAAATCTCATCGGTACACCGCAACAAATTGCTGAACGTATCGTTGAATTAAAATCAGTTGGTGTGGACCTGATCTTATCTGGCTTCTTACATTTTATAGAGGAAGTTGAATATTTTGGTGAAAAAGTACTGCCTTTAGTTCGAAAACTCGAAGCTGAACAGCAACAACACATCACCGCTAAATCAGCTTAATTGGTCTTCGATTAATTAACAACGATCTGAATGAAATCAGCGCTTTGTTCAGTCTTGTTTTGACCCTGATAACTATAATAATAGCGTCATGCAGTAGCAACTTACCCCCCAAGGCTCGGCTTGGGGGCTTTTTATTGGATAGTTCATATAATCTGATCAGCAACAGTACATCGAAAATTGAATAAATCGTACATTGTTCCGCTGTTGCACGGTTATAATCACCTCAAAAATGAAGACAGCACAGCCTTATGGGTTCAATTCAATCAATAGAACATTCAAACAATTCCTCTGGTGCTTCAGCGAATAAAATGGCGGTTCATATTATTTTCGCTATTGCATTAGCGCATGGATTACATGATCTGATCCAGTCTTGCTTACCTGCCATTTATCCCATGCTGAAACTTAATTTTGACTTGAGCTTTACCCAAATCGGGATTATTTCTTTGGTCTATCAAATGACTGCATCTATTCTGCAACCTTGGGTTGGACTCTACACTGATAAGCATCCTAAGCCCTACCTCCTCCCTTTGGGTATGTGCGTTACACTGCTAGGTATCGTTCTGCTGGCATTTGCATGGACTTTTCCAATCTTACTGATTTCAGCAGCACTCATCGGTGTGGGCTCATCTGCCTTTCACCCAGAAGCCTCACGAGTAGCGAGAACAGCATCAGGTGGTCGCTTCGGAACTGCTCAATCCGCTTTTCAAGTGGGTGGTAATAGCGGCTCTGCCGTTGGGCCACTGTTGGCCGCAGCAATTATTGTACCGAACGGCCAAGCCTCAGTTGCTTGGCTCATGATATTTGCCATTTTCGCTATTTATCTGCTTTACAGAATCAGTCGATGGACCATTCAATATGCTGTTCAAGCTGCTTCAGCAGTAAAAGCCAAGCAATCAACACCGTTGAAAGGTTCTAAACTTGTACAGGGAATTGTGATTATCTGTGCGTTAATGTTTGCAAAATTCACGTACATTGCAAGTATTGGAAATTACTATACCTTCTATTTGATCGAAAAGTTTCAGGTCAGTATTCAACAGGCTCAGCTTTATTTATTTGCTTTTTTAGCTGCAGTAGCAATCGGTACTTTTGCTGGCGGCCCTATCGGTGACAAAATAGGTCGTAAAGCTGTCATTTGGATTTCCTTCATTGGCATGGCACCCTTTGCATTACTCATGCCACATGTGAATTTGATGTGGACGTGTATCTTTGCGATTCTTGCTGGATTGATTATGTCTTCCGCATTTTCAGCAATGGTTGTATATGCACAAGAAGCGATGCCAGGTCGTGTCGGCATGGTCTCTGGTTTGATGTTTGGTTTGATGTTTGGGATCAGCGGTATCGCGGCAGCAGCTTTGGGCTATGTGGCAGATCATCAAGGTATTCGTTGGGTATTTCACTTTAGCTCATACTTACCACTACTGGGTTTATTGACCTTCTTTTTACCCAGAACCAATCAATCTGCGTAAGATGATCATCTCTACGATCTCAGTTAGGATTAAAAGCAATTAAGGTTTATTTTTAGGCAAAGGTTTATTATGTATACAGGTATCGTGCAAGGGTTAGAAAAAGTATTAGATATACAGCATAAAGAGGGATATCGGACTTTTGTTATTTCTAATGCGCTCAATCTTTTTCATGATGTATTTATCGGTGCCAGTGTTGCGATTAATGGTGTTTGCTTAACCGCTACACAAATTGATCTGATCGCTGGTCAAGTGCATTTTGATGTTTCAAATCTAACACTTGAATTAACCACTTTAGGTCAACTCAACGTCGGTGATGAGGTCAACATTGAACGCTCCGCTAAAGTAGGTGCTGAGAATGGTGGGCATAATTTATATGGTCATATTGAAGGCACTGCAACCGTAAAGCATTTAAGCAAAAATGGTGAAACGTTTCATATCGACCTTGAAATTCCAAATGGCAATATCAAATATTTCTTCTTAAAGGGCTTTATCGGTTTAAATGGCTGCAGTTTGACAGTCAATCGAGTTGATCGTGCAAACAATCAAATCTCAATCGATCTTATTCCAGAAACTTTACGCTTAACCACATGGAAATATGTTCAAGTCGGCGATCAAGTCAATTACGAAATTGATCAGATGACACGTACGCTTGTCGATACTTTAGAAAATATTCATCAAAAATAAATAAAAGCCTCTACGATAGAGGCTTTTTTCATAATCAATTCGATCTAAGAGTAGAAACTCGGATCTGGAACTTTTCCAGTTAATGCCCACTCTCCGACTTCCTGATATTTATAATCAATTGGATCATGCAGGGTTTGGGTTCGTACATTACGCCAGAATCGATCTAAATTCAGTTTTGCAGTAGTGGCGCGTGCGCCCATCACTTGAAAAATATTTTGTGTCACATAAAGTGAAGTATGAGTCGCTGCGATTTTGGCGGTAGCGATTGTAATTGAGACTTCACCACGTTGCTCCGCAGTTAATGTTTCCCCTTCATCCCACGCCTTTTGTAATGTATTGATCGCTTTTTCCGCGAGCAAGCGCACACCTTCAAGTTGCACATAAAATTCGGCGAAATGCTTTTGGGTAAATGGATCATTCACCGCTTGTTCAACCAGTGATTTCGACCAAGCTTTTTGTGTTTGAACTGTCTCTTTCGCAACATTGAACGCTCCCTCAGCAACACCTAAAAATAAATGCACGAAAATCAGTTGAGCAATTAGCGGTCTCAAACTTGAATAAGGTGTACTTAAAGGACCGGGATTGAGGAGTAATTCATCCTTGCGAATTTTGACCTGTTCAAAATGACTGGTACCACTATCCGTTTGACGTTGCCCCATATTATTCCAATCCCCAAGAAAGCTCACACCCTCTCGTGCTGTTGGAATCACGCCAATCAGTAACTTTCCATCTTCATTAAATCCCGAACAGAGCAGGATATCTGAATCAATTGATCCAGAACAAAAATTTTTATCACCATGGAAGATAAATTCTTCGTCAGAAACTTGTTTCGCGGTTGTTCTACGATCTAATGGATTTAACGTATTTCCCCAAAATAAGTTGTGTTTGGCGGTCTGTCTAAACCAATCTCCATATTGAGCTGGCTGTGCAAAAAGTTGTACCGTCGCTATAAGCAAATGATGAAAGCCATATACATGCGCAAGCGAACTATCGACTTGAGCAATGGTTTGAATGGTTTTAAAAATCGTGCTCCATGTTGCACCTTGCCCACCAAATTCTTTTGGAATAGATAAAGACAACAAACCACTTTGTCGAATTAGATCTCGCTGAGCCTTTGGATTTCCACCTTGTTTATCTCGTTCTGCTGCGGTTTTCGCAAACTCAGATGCAAGTATTTGCGCAGTCTCAAGTGGCGTTTCAGGATTAAAATTTAGGGGAGAATTCATTGTTATATTCCGTATCGCATCTGCTGATAAGCTTAGCAGATCAACATGATTTGACTTATCACAATGCCTGCTTTTCTTATCACTGAACTAAAAATACCGCTAGTTGAACTAACGGTATTTAAAACATGACTTCATCTGTTTAATCAGGATTACTGCTGTGATTTCACTTCAGCAATTAATTGATCCACGACCTGTGGATCTGCCAAAGTTGAGGTATCGCCCAAACTATCTAGCTCATTAGCGGCAATTTTTCTCAAAATTCGGCGCATAATCTTGCCTGAACGTGTTTTGGGTAATGCTGGCGCCCAATAAATTGCATCTGGTGTAGCCACAGGTCCTAAAACTTTTCTTACCCAACCTACCAGCTCTTTCCTGAGTTCTTCTGACTCTGGCGTATC
Organism: Acinetobacter sp. ANC_7588; assembly: GCF_056783995.1. Classification (NCBI taxonomy): domain Bacteria; kingdom Pseudomonadati; phylum Pseudomonadota; class Gammaproteobacteria; order Moraxellales; family Moraxellaceae; genus Acinetobacter; species Acinetobacter sp. ANC_7588. The sequence goes on from NZ_JBWYIU010000004.1 coordinate 82,934, forward strand.
TGCCTGTAAAGTTACATAGGCTGCAATCCCTTGACCTTTGATGTCATGTGGCATACCCACAACGGCTGCTTCTGCAACATGTTCATGTGCAACCAATGCACTTTCAATCTCTGCAGTCCCCAAGCGGTGTCCCGAAACGTTCAGAACATCATCCACTCGCCCCGTAATCCAGTAATAACCATCTTTATCACGGCGTGCACCATCTCCCGTGAAATAATTCCCTGGATAAGTTGAGAAATATGCCTCGATAAAACGTTCTGGATCACCCCAAATGGTACGCATTTGTCCTGGCCAAGAATCTTTGATCACCAAATTACCTTCAGCCTCTCCTTCTAGCTCTTTGCCATCAGTATCAACCAAAGCAGGTTGTACACCAAAGAATGGGCGTGTTGCAGAACCAGGTTTAAGTGCAGTTGCGCCCGGTAAAGGCGAAATCATGAAGCCACCTGTTTCAGTTTGCCACCATGTATCTACAATTGGACAACGACTTTCACCAACTACGGTGTAGTACCAGTTCCAAGCTTCAGGATTAATTGGCTCACCGACTGAGCCCAACAAGCGTAAGCTACTACGGTCACTTTCACGGATAAATGCATCACCTTCACGCATCATCGCTCGGATCGCCGTTGGTGCCGTATATAAAATTGTGACGTTGTGCTTATCTACAATATGTCCAGTGCGTGCCCAAGTTGGGTATTGTGGAACACCCTCAAACATCAATGTTGTCGTCCCATTTGAAAGTGGACCATACAACACATAAGAATGACCAGTAATCCAACCGACATCAGCGGTACACCAGAAAATATCGTCTTGTTTTAAATCAAATACTTCCCTAAAGGTAAAGTTCGCGTAAGTCAGATAACCGCCTGTAGTATGTAGCACACCTTTAGGTTTACCCGTTGAGCCTGAAGTATATAAAATAAACAGCGGATCCTCTGAATTCATTGGTTCAGGTGGACAGATATCTGTGACTGTCATGATTTCCATGTGATACCACAGGTCACGACCTTCATGCATTGTGATTGGGTTACCAGTACGATGCACCACAATGACATTTTGTACAGAGCTCGTCCCTTCAAGCTCCATCGCTGCATCAACGTTTTCTTTCAGTGGAATTGGCTTACCACCACGCATGCCGGAGTCTGCTGTAATGATAACTTTTGCTTGGCTATCATCAATACGGCTTGCTAAAGAATCTGGTGAAAAACCTCCAAACACCACGCAATGTACCGCACCAATACGCGTACATGCCAACATCGCAATGGCTGCTTCAGGAACCATTGGCATATACAGAACAACACGGTCGCCTTTAGTCACGCCATGCTTCTTAAGGACATTGGCAAAACGACAAACTTCATCGTGTAATTCTTCAAATGAAATAATTTTATGGCGTGACGGATGATCACCTTCCCAAATAATCGCAGGTTTATGTGGGTGTTCTTTTAAATGTCGATCGAGACAGTTTTCACTGACATTTAATTGGCCATCTGCAAACCATTCAACTTTGTAATTCTCTTTATCAAAGTTGGTATTTTTGACTTGTGTAAAAGGCTTAATCCAGTCTAGTTTCTTGGCTGCTTCGGTCCAAAACGCTTCGGGGTTTTCAATAGATGCTTTATACCGCTCGAAATATTGCTCTTCATTGGTTCGTGCAGTTTTTTTAAAAACTTCAGGTACTGGATATATTTCATTCATAATTCGCATCCTTGATTTATGTTTCTCATCTCGAGAGTTGTCTTGATCATACTGATCATTTTTTGTCTTATATCTTGAGTATGACTATACTTTAAAATTTCAAACAATCATGCTTTGGTCGTAGACTGAGCATTCATTTATTTCAAAAGTTATCCGTATCTTCTTGCCATTTGAACAACCTAAAATATCTAACAATCAATGATCCGAATCATTGCTGATCATCATTCCTAAGCAAGTAAAATCTGTCGTTGTCAAAAAACTCCATTTTTTTATCAATAAATACCATTTCGATTTTTTTGTTGGACAAGGTGCTGAATGTTTATAAAAACATGCAATTTTTTTGTTATTTTCAGTTTATTCAATGAATAAAAATGACGATAAAACCTGCGAACGTGATTTTTATTCACTGTATTTTCAGGCAAAATGTAAACATTCAATACATTTGGAACACTCGTGGCTGAACAACAAAATTCTTTGAGTCAGGTGGCTCAAGGTACGACTCAACTTCTACAAGATGCAAGTGAGAAAACGGCTCAAACCGTCATTGCACATACTGCGAAATACAATGATGCATATACCACCATTGATAAAATCATGGATGGCTTTTGGGAACGAATCCCTTATATCTGTATTGCTTTGATTGTATTTACCTTATTTTGGTTGTTGTCTAAGCTGTTCAAATTATTTGTCAGAAAAGCACTTTCAGAGCGTTCATATACCAAACAAAATTTAGTGCTCGTCCTCAACCGCGTCGGTAGCTCTTTTATTATTTTCTTTGGCTTCTTAATTGCGATGGTTATTGCAATTCCAGGGTTTACACCTGGACAGCTGATGAGTGCACTGGGGATCGGATCTGTCGCAATTGGTTTTGCATTTAAAGATATTTTTCAAAACCTGCTCTCTGGTATCTTAATTCTACTCGGTGAACCCTTCAAAATTGGCGACGATATCATTGTGAATGGTTTAGAGGGGACCGTTGAAGATATTCAAATTCGTGCAACCTACTTACGTTCACCTGATGGTCGCCGTATCGTCATTCCCAACGCAACGGTTTATACCAATGCAGTTACTGTTAATACGGCATATCCACGTCGTCGTTGTGAATTCGTGGTCGGTATTGGTTACGAAGATGATGTTCAAAAAGCGAAAGATATTATTTTGAGTATTTTAGACCGGGATCAACAAATCCTCAGTCAACCTGCATTTAGCGTGAATGTCTCTGCCTTAGCTGATTTCTCAATCAACCTCACTGTACGTTGGTGGGTGAATACGGGTGAAACTGCGACATCTACATCTATTAGTTTAGTTCAAGAAAAAGTGATTCAAGCTTTTGCTGAACATGAAATTTCGATTCCATATCCAGTTCAAGAGGTTAAAGTCTATCGCGGAGATTCTTCACAAGAAGATGAGTCACCACGTGCTAAACAGACAACCTAACACATAAGGAATCACCGTTTCAGTACGGATAATTCGGTTGCCTAAGCTGACAGCTTGGCAGCCGTTTTTTATGAGTAAATCAATCTCATAAGGAATATAACCACCTTCAGGCCCAATCAATATCGTACATGGGTGCTCAATCGCATGAGGCATACTGTGGGTTGCATAAGGATGTGCTACATAAGCTGGTCGTTCAACGGAAATCATTTGAGGAAGAACATCTTCCACAAAAGGTTTAAAGCGTTTATATATTTCGATTTCAGGTGGAAATGTATCACCCGCTTGCTCTAAGCCCAGTTGAACATAGTGATCAATTTGCTGTAAAAATGGTGTTTGCCAATAGCTTTTATCGACCCGATAGCTGTGCAGCAAAATGATTTTTTCTACGCCTAAAGTTACAGCATCTTGAATCAATCGTCTCAATACTTTCGGTCTAGGCATAGCAACGATTAACGTTACAGGTAATTTCTTCGGTACAGGCTCTTCATAGAGTGGCTGAATTAAGATTTTCCTTTCAGAAATTTCTATGACCTCAGCTGTATATCGACCAGCACCTCTAATACCAACCTTTAAAGTATCTCCAATTTTAATATCAAGTTGATGCTTCAGATGCTCAATTTGGCGTGCTGATTGAATCGTCCAGAGGTCATCCTGTGCTGATACAGGATCAAGCAATACAATATTCATATACTTAAAACTAAAGGTATTGATTCAGGACATGAATATGTTTTTGCAATGACCCTGTATTCCGTTGCATGATCTTTTGAGCCTGATTTTGTACTGCTAAAATCGTTTCATCCTGAGATAAGCACTGAATAAGATGATTCACCACCTCTTCCGTAGTTTGACCGATTAGAATCCCTTTTTCTTCCACAAATTCATCGACAATGGTTTGAAAGTTAAAGTAGTTCGGTCCAATCACAGTCGGGACATTGAGTGATATTGGCTCTAAGATATTATGCCCACCGCCAGGTTCATTTAATGATCCACCCACAAAACTTGCTTGGCTCAATGCATACCAAATCCACATTTCACCCATACTATCAGCAACATAAACTTGTGTATCAGCCTCAATGATTTCACCTAAACTACGTCGATGCATTTTTAACTCATGACTTTGAATGGCTTGTGCAACTTCATCAAAACGTTCTGGATGACGCGGTACAATAATCAGCAAGACGGCAGGATGATCATTTAAATAATCTTTAAACTTAGATAACAGATTTTTCTCTTCAGGATGATGTGTGCTTGCAATCGTAATAATTTGGCGTGCTTGCAAATCCCAATCTTGATGGATTTGTTGCGCTTTCAATAGCATTTCTTCGGGCGCATGAATATCAAACTTAATACTACCTACTGTTTGACTATGCGCTGTAGCAGCACCTAAAGCCCTAAATCGATTCAGTGAAGCTTCATCTTGAGCCAAAAGTTGAGTCAGACCGCTGAGCATAGGCTGAGTAATACTTGGTACTTTGGCGTATCCTTTTGCTGACTTTTTAGATAAACGTGCGTTCACCAAAAAAGTGGGTATTTTACTAATTTTCGCCTGATCAATTAAATTGGGCCATAGTTCTGTTTCAACCAAAACCAACATTTTAGGTTGATATTTTTTAAAAAAAGCACTGACTAATTTTTTTTGATCTGCAGGTAAATATACTGCTTGAAAAAGATCTACATATGGTGCTTTTGCAAATAAAGATTTAGCTCGTGCCTGACCTGTTTTGGTGGTATTCGTAACCAACACAGCATACCCAAGCTTTAAATAATGTTCTATCAGAGGTTGTGCAGCATTGGTTTCTCCAACTGAAACCACATGAAACCATATCGCATTAAGATTTTTTGGAGATTGAAACGGACCGAAGCGCTCTAAGCACTCTTGATGAAATTGCTCAATATTGTCTGCTCGCTTTTTTATACGCCATTTATAAATTGGCTTTAGTAAAGCCAATGCTGCGTTATACCAAAATGGAGTTGTCAAAACGTAAGACCTCGAGCTTTCTTAAAAAAATAGGGCATGACCACGAAGTTGAGATCATACCCTGCGAATTTTTTCGGTTCAAATACTTATCTTAAATTTCAATTTCCTTGTAAAAAAGGATAATCGATATAGCCTTCAGCCACATTCGTCCCGATCATATTTTCTAACTTTAATTCATTCAAAGGAGCATTGTGTACCAAACGCTCATATAAATCAGGATTGGCGATATAATCTTTACCAAAAGACACTGCATCAGCTTGACCTGAAGTGAGAAGTTGTAAAGCATCCTCTCGACTTAAACGCATATTGGCAATAAAAGGAATACCTTGTCCACGCGCTTTTAATTCTTGACTAATACTGTCTTCTGCCAAATATTCACGTGTAAAGAAAAATGCAATATGTCTTTGACCGAGTTGTTCTAACACATAACCGAAAGTTTCACGTGGATCATCATCACCCATATCGTGTTCATCACCACGAGGAGCTAAATGTACACCTACTCGACCAGCACCCCAAACTTCAATTAGCTCATCCACGACTTCTAACAAGAAACGCGCACGATTTTCCACCGAGCCGCCATATTCATCTTCACGCTGATTGGTTTTCGATTGCAAGAATTGATCAATTAAATAACCATTCGCCGCATGCAATTCCACACCATCAAATCCTGCCTCTTTAGCACGAATTGCTGCTTGTTTATATTGCGCTGTAATCGCGTGAATTTCAGAAATTTCTAATGGACGTGGCAAGACATAAGGACGTTTCGGACGCAACAAACTGACATGTCCGGCTTGTTGAACAGCACTCGCCGAAACGGGTATATCACCCTTCAGTAAATCTGGATGTGACACACGTCCAACATGCCAAAGCTGAGCGACAATTAAGCCATCTTTGTCATGAACAGCTTGGGTTACTTTCTTCCACCCTTCCACTTGAGCATCAGTGAATAATCCTGGCGTATTTAAATAGCCATTCGCCTCCTCAGAAATTACGGTCGCTTCTGAGATAATTAATCCACTACTTGCACGTTGCGCATAATACTCAGCCATCATTTCTGTTGGTACACGATCATCTGTCGCACGACTACGCGTTAAAGGTGCCATAACCACGCGATTTTTGAGCTTTAATTCACCAAAGACTACTGGGCTACTAAAATCAGTCATTCATTTATCCTCTTCACTCATTATCGTTAGAGTGATTGTTGAAGGTGTTCTGCAAAACTTTTTATCAGTGCTTCATTACGAGAAAAATAAGACCATTGACCATGCTTAGTAACATGAACCAAACCTGCTTGTTGTAAAACAGATAAATGATTAGACATGGTTGACTGAGATACATCTGCAATTTTTTCAATCTGTCCTGCACATACGCCACGACTAAAATCTTGCACGCACTCATCTTGTGGAATAAAGCGCTCTGGATCTTTTAAACATTGTAAAATTTGGCGGCGTATCGGGTTCGATAAGGCTTTAAAAATTGCTTCAGTATCCATCTCATTTCACTCAAGTTAATGATCTGCACTGTGCTGAACTCATTATATCGATTTTTATAGATATTAATATCGAATTATTACGATATTTAACAAATCGAGTTTATGAATGACTGTGCCGAATAATTCTGATTCTAACATTGAACTGATTTAATCTAGCAAGCTTCGTGCTAGAACAAAAAAAAGCAGGGCTTTTGCCCTGCTTTTTTTTAAAAATGATTAAAGCCCTTGTTTCAAACTAGCTTCAATAAATTTATCAAGATCACCATCTAACACTGCACCCGTGTTTGAGTTTTCAACGCCAGTACGTAAGTCCTTAATACGTGAATCATCCAACACATAAGATCGAATTTGGCTCCCCCACCCAATATCCGATTTAGAATCTTCTAGTGCTTGAGCTGCTTCATTACGCTTATTCATTTCCAATTCGTACAATTTAGCACGAAGCTGTTTCCAAGCATGATCACGGTTAGCATGTTGTGAACGCTGGTTCTGACAAGCCACCACAATTCCAGTTGGTGCATGGGTTAAACGCACTGCAGAATCTGTTTTGTTAATGTGCTGACCACCTGCACCTGAAGCGCGGTATGTATCCGTACGGACATCTGCTGGATTGATCTCAATTTCAATGTTGTCATCAATTTCTGGAGACACAAAAACCGCTGAGAATGAAGTGTGACGACGGTTGCCTGAGTCAAAAGGTGATTTACGGACTAAGCGATGTACACCTGATTCAGTACGTAACCAACCATAAGCATATTCGCCTTCTACACGAATAGTTGCCGATTTAATCCCAGCTACATCACCGTCAGATTCTTCCATTAACTCAGCTTTAAAGCCATGACGCTCAATCCAACGTAAGTACATACGTAATAGCATAGATGCCCAATCTTGAGCTTCAGTACCACCTGACCCCGCTTGAATTTCGACATAGCAAGGATTTGGATCCATTGGATTACTAAACATACGTCTGAATTCAAGTTTAGCCAGTTCAGCCTCAGCTGAATCAAGTTCTGCTTGAACATCTGCAAGCATTTCTTCTTCATCCGCTTCTACAGCAAGATCAAGCATCGCTTGTGCATCATCAAGTTGTGTTGCTAAACCATCTAAAACATTTAAAACGTTTTCGAGTTCACCTTTTTCTTTTGCCATCGCTTGAGCACGATTTTGATCATTCCAAATTGCTGGATCTTCAAGTTCGCGGAGAACCTCCTCTAAACGCTCTTTCTTTAGATCGTAGTCAAAGATACCCCCGTAGTGTTTGACCACGTTCGTTCAAGTCTTTCAGCTGGAGAAGATAAGGATTAATTTCCACGGTGTAGATCCTAAATATGTCTATATCAAAATTGGCAATATTTTAACACAGCCTAGTAAAACTTGAGAGTTTGCTTTTTTATTCAATATTCTCTTGACCATTGTTTAGTTATTATTAACAATACATTTAATTATTAAAAAATACTTACTTTATTTTTACAACAATAAGCAGAGACTTATGAAAATGAACAAAACCTATTTGGCTTTGGCCATCCTCCCTTTGACAACTTCAGCTATGGCCTACCAAGCTCAAATTGATGCTGAATATACCTATTTTGACCATGATAGTCTCAAGGTTGATTATCACGGTGTATTTGAAACAGAAGGTACTTATTACTTCAAAGCAGTTGATACTGAAAATAAACCACTTAATGAGGCTGCATTTCTTGGCCACCATAATCGCGTTTCAGCGAAATATAGTTTTCAGCATATTAAAGACGATAAAGTGTATATAAATGAAACAGTTGCACAAAGCAAACAAGAGCTGCACGGCTATTCAATAGGGGGAGAATATTATATTGATCAACTGTACTTCACAGGTGAGGTCGGTCGTCAACATTATAAAGTGGAGTCACGCTCAAGCTCACTAAACGGTTCATCTCATGCTAAGCAGCGTTTCGATCTAACCACCTATAGAGCTCTCGTTGGTTATACTCCTATTCAAAATTTACTGATAGCAGTAGGTATTAATGCTTATAAAGGTGAAGGCTTTGATGAAAATGCTTTTGCTTTAAAAGCCAAATATGTCACCCCATTAGGCCAAAATGGTCAATATCTCAATTTAGAATTGGATGGTAGTTTTGGACATGATATTGATTCGATTACATTTGGTGGGGATTATTATTTAACTCAACGCTTAAGCCTAGGTAGTGCTTATACACGAGATACGAATAGCACTAGTAAAATTCATAAAGACGAATACCAATTACGTGGCAAATACTTTATCAATAATAACCTCTCTCTTGGGAGTATTTTAAGATTCAGTGATGATGAAGATAAGTTTAATATAAACGGAACATATCGATTCTAATTCCATTCAACATGGGGAAGTAGCAGTTCCAAAACTGCTACTTTCGTTCAAATTGCATACAATTCATATTCAAAAGCAACATAAAATGACTAAAACACCTTATCTTTCACATGAATTAACATGTTTTTTTATTTTTTAAAATCAATAACTTAAATTTTTATTTTTACATAAAAATTACACAAGATACATTACTGTTACTTTTGCTTGATTGATCCTTCATGATTTTCCCCTACACTGAACTTGTAACAAAAAATGTATTAACAACTAACTCTATTGAGGGGAAGTATCCATGAAAAAATTAGCAATCGCGTCTGCACTTCTTTCTGCTTTAGCTGTAACTGGAACTGCAAATGCATATCAAGCTGAAGTAGGTGCTTCTGCAGGTCTTATCGATCCTGATAATGGTAGTACAAGTGGTTCATTTGGTGTTGATGGTACTTATTATTTCCAACCAGTTCAAACACGCAATGCTCCACTAGCTGAAGCTGCATTCCTTGATCGTGCAAGTAATGTAAATGCGAAATACCAATACAGCGAAGTTGGTGATGATGAAAGACATCAATACGGCGTAGGTGTTGAATACTTCGTACCTAATTCTGATTTTTATGTAAGCGGTAATGTTGGTCGTGATGATCGTAAATTTGATATTGGACCTGATTTTGATGAGACAGTTTATGGTGCTGAAGTAGGTTATTTGCCTGCACCTGGCTTATTAATTGCAGCAGGTCTTAAGGGTTACGATAACGACTATGATGATGGTGTTGACCCAACATTACGTGCTAAATATGTAACTACATTGTCTAACGGTAAAGATATCAACTTAGAAGCTGGCGCTGCATTCGGTGACCTTGATGAATATAATCTAGCTGCTGATTACTTCATCGATAAAACTTTAAGTGTTGGTGTGGATTACTATAGTAAAGATACTGGTCCTGCAGATACAAACGAGTTTGGTGTAAGCGCACGTAAATTCTTCACACCTCAAGTAAGCTTAGAAGGTCGTGTAGGTTTCGGTGAACTTGCAAATAATGATTACAACAAGTTCGGTTTAGCTGCTAAATATCGCTTCTAATATCTTAATTAAAATTTAGTGTTTCTTAAAAGCCCATCTTAATGATGGGCTTTTTTTGTGCAAAATCCCGATGCAATGTCATTTTTTGTGCATTGACTCATCCCCTTTTGTTCTTACAATAGAAATCAGCTGTCACAAAACAGTCATATTTCTATAACAAAGAGAGTCAATATATGTTTAAAAAAATTACACTTGCGACTGCACTTATTGCAAGCTTAGGAACTGCACATGCGTATCAAGCTGAAGTTGGGGCTACAGCCAAATTGATCGATCCTGATAATGGTAGCAATTCTGCAGGTTTTGCGCTTGATGGCACATATTATTTTAATCCTGTTCAAATCAAGAACTCTCCATTGAACGAAGCTGCATTTTTAAATCGTTCGAGCAACGTGAATGCAAAAGTATCTTATGACGACTTTGATGTGGTCGAATACTGGAATTATGGTGTTGGAATTGAATACTTTGTTCCAAATACTGATTTCTATCTAAATGCCAATCTTTCTCAGGAAACTCAAAAAATACCTAACACCCCTGATAATGATGTCACAAACTATAAAATTGAAGCTGGTTATTTCTTAGCACCATCTTTATTGGTCGCAGCTGGTTTACGTGGTTGGGATGATGACAACGATGATGGTATTGACCCTACTATTCGAGCAAAATATGTCACTCAAATTGGCACAAATGATGTGAATTTAGAGGCTGGAGCTGCATTTGGTGATCTAGACGAGTTCTCGTTAAGAGGCGATTATTATATTGATAAAACACTCAGCGTGGGTGTTGACTATTTCAATCAAGATTTCAATGGCGGATCTTTTGATGAGTTTGGTGTAAATGCTAAAAAATTCTTCAATCAGCAAGTAAGTGTCGAAGGTCGAATTGGTTTCGCAGATGACGGTAATACCTTTGCTGTACGTGGTGCATACCGCTTCTAATCTTTGAGTGCTAAAAACCGCTCTAATGAGCGGTTTTTTATTGATGCATATGTACAATGCGCATTTGTAAACTGGTATTGCCATTAAAGGTATTTTTATCCAGCTCATAGACCAAGCGAATTTCATTGAGCATCGGATCAAACTGATATTTATCTGCTGCGTTAAAGGCGATTGCCTCTACCACTTGACCATTTTCTAAAGCTACACGCAGTTTCAAGTGCACATCCTTAAGCCAGCGATAATCCAAAATTTTAAATACTCCCTCGAATACAGGCGCAGGAAACATTTGCCCCCAAGGACTTAAATTTTGTAATACGTCCACCGTTTCAATTTGGAAAGCTGAAGCTGGCAACTCCCCATCCGTCCATAAGGTTGCAGTAAACAGACTTTCATCTTGACTGGCAATCAACTGCTCAAATACCTGCTTAAATTCAGCAAAATGTTCTTTTTTAATGGTTAGACCTGCAGCTGCAGCATGCCCACCAAAGTGACTGACAATATGTGGATATTGCTCAGCCACACGCTCAATCGCATCCCGAATATGAATTCCCTCAATTGAACGCGCTGAACCTTTGATATGAATGCCATCTTCATCACGGGCAAAAACGATACTCGGACGATGGAACTGCTCTTTTAAGCGTCCTGCCACAATTCCAATCACACCTTGATGCCAATGTGGCTCAAACATAATTAACGCTGCAGGTATTGCATCCTTATCTAGCTGAATTTGATCTAATGCAGTCAATGCTTCTTGTTTAATTTTACCTTCTACCTGACGACGTTCCACATTGAGTTGATTCAGCTGTTCCGCTAAAGGATATGCTGTAGCCAAGTCGGATGCCAAGAGACATTCGATGCCAATATCCATGGTTTCCATACGCCCTGCCGCATTAATTCGCGGTCCAATCACAAAACCTAAGTCTTGCGCTTTCAGTCCTGCAGGATCACGTTTGGCAATATCTAATAAGGCTGAAATCCCAGGGCGACATAATCCTTGTTGAATCCGCTTTAGACCACTGTCGATTAAGATTCGGTTGTTATAGTCCAAACTGGCAACATCGGCATAGGTCCCAAGCGCAACCAAATCCAAATAGCTGATCATTTGTGCAAAAGACTTGCCCATTTTTTTACGATGACTGGATAGGTTCGCCAACACATAAAAGGCAACTCCTACTCCTGCCAAAGCTTTACTTGGAAACTCACAACCGAGTTGATTCGGATTCACCACTGCCTCAGCCATAGGCGTTGGCTTGGTTGTGAGATGGTGATCGGTAATAATTACTTGCATCCCATGATCTTGAGCTTGCTTAACTCCATCATGACTTGAAATGCCATTGTCGACCGTAATCAACAAATCAGGCGTAAAGTTGGCAAACGCAAGATCTGCAATAGCAGGTGTCAAACCATAGCCATACTTAAAGCGATCAGGGACTAAATAATCAACATCTGCCCCCATGTCACGTAGTGCAAGCATCATCAGTGCTGTACTGGTCGCACCGTCAGCATCATAGTCACCGACAATCACAATTTTTTTGTGTTGATCAATGGCTTGGTCGATCAACTGAATTGCAGCATCTAACCCCTTCATAGTTGGCGCTAATAAGTATTTTAATTTCAGTTCTAGTTCTTGTTCAGATTCAACGCCTCGACGTGCCAAAATTTCGGCAATAAATGAAGGCACGCCCTGAAAATTTTCAGGGCGTGTTAAAAATGGACGTTGCTTGATTTCAAATTTTGGCATTTATGGCATCAATCGTTGTAATTTCCACGCACCGTCGATTTTTTCATAACACAAACGGTCGTGCAAACGGTTTGGGCGACCTTGCCAGAACTCATAATAATCTGGCTCTATACGGTAACCACCCCAGAAGTCAGGCTTATCTAAAGTTTGTTGATCTGCCACACGCTCATGCAAATCATTAAAGCGTTGCTGTAGCTCGTCACGGCTCGCAATCACACCACTTTGTGGGGTACTAATATGCGCTGCAATTTGACTATCACGCGGACGCTTATGGTAATAATCAGCGGATTCTTGTTCCGAAATTTTTACCACTCGACCTGAAATGCGAATTTGGCGTTCTTGTTCTGCCCAATAAAACAGAATTTGCGCATAAGGATTGGCTACTAAGTCGAGTCCTTTTTGGCTGTCATAATTGGTATAGAACGCATAACCATTTTCATCCGCACCTCGAAGTAATACGGTACGTACGTGCGGTCGACCATCGGCATTTGCCGTAGCCAATGACATGGCATACGGTTCGTGAAGCTGAGCTTCTAACGCATGGTTAAACCACAATAGAAACTGTTCATGTGGATCAGCATTCACTTGATCCTCATGTAATTCGCCTTTTTGATAATTTAGGCGCAGTTCACTGAGATCTTTAATCAAATCACTCATGAGTCAATCCCCGATTAAGCTGCTGCATTAGCACGTACAGCATCTGCCAAAGCATGTGCCAGTGCAGTCACTTCTTGAAGATTATCACCTTCAACCATCACACGAATTACAGGTTCAGTCCCTGACTTACGAATCAGTAATCGACCACGACCTTTAAGTTGCGCTTCGGCTTTGGCAAATTCTGCAGCCAATGCAGGTACTGAGTATGGATCAAACATTGCATCTAAACGGACATTTACAAGCACGTTTGGCAGTAATTTAAAGTCAGCAACCAACTCATGCAATGCTTTCTTCTGTTCAACCATGACAGTTAAGACTTGTAGGGCTGCAATAATCGCATCACCTGTGGTGCTCTTGTCTAGAGTTAAAATGTGACCTGAAGGTTCACCACCAATAACCCAACCGTTTTCCTCTAAACCTTGCAGTACATAACGGTCACCAACTTTGGCACGTAGCAGTGGAACTTCTGCTTTTTCAAGTGCTAATTCAAGTGCCATATTGCTCATGAGCGTACCGACAATACCGGCTGGTTTATTGGCACTTTGTGTCGCCAAGATATATAGAATATGATCGCCATCAATCAGCTTTCCATTCTGATCCACTAGAATGACACGATCTGCATCGCCATCAAATGCAATACCCAAATCTGCTTGATGCTCAACAACAGCAGCTTGCAAACTCTCAGGATGAGTTGAGCCACAGCCTTGGTTAATATTCAAACCATTCGGTTCATTATGAATCGCAATCACTTTGGCACCGAGCTCACGGAATACCGCAGGACCCACGTTATATGCTGCTCCATTGGCACAGTCGACGACAATCTTTAAATTGTTTAAATCATAATGGTATGGGAACGTTGATTTACAAAATTCAATATAACGACCTGGAGCATCATCAACACGCACACTTTTTCCTAGACTCGCAATATCATCAATGACAATATCTTTCTCGAGTTCAGCATTAATCTCATCTTGAAACTCGTCTGGTAATTTTTTTCCTTCTGAAGAAAAAAACTTAATGCCATTATCATGATAAGGGTTATGTGAAGCTGAGATGACAATCCCTAAACTGGCATGCAAAGCACGAGTTAAATGAGCAATGGCAGGCGTAGGTAATGGACCCAATAAATGCACATAAACACCAGCTGCGTTTAAACCCGATTGTAAAGCAGCTTCTAAAATATAACCTGATAAACGAGGATCTTTGCCCATCACCACAATCGGTTTATTTCTTTTTGTTCTACGCTTAAGTACTTTACCCGCAGCAAACCCTAATTTGAGTGCAAACTCAGGTGTGATTGGAAATACACCGAATTTCCCACGAATACCATCAGTACCAAAATAACTCATTCATTCTCTCACTTCTTAGCGGGTGATTAACATCATCCTTTTTCAATGCGCACCACTTTACACCAAAATAAAAAAACCGTCATTTACATGACGGTTTTTTTAAAAATTGTTTTATAACAGGCAATTAACCAACACGGTAATTCGGTGCTTCTTTAGTAATGGTCACATCGTGAACGTGTGATTCAGACATACCCGCAGACGTGATTTTCACGAATTTCGCATTTTGACGAAGATCTTCAATCACTGCAGAGCCTGTATAACCCATAGATGAACGTAAACCACCCATCATTTGATGCACGATGTTGCCCATTGGCCCTTTGTAAGGTACGCGGCCTTCAATACCTTCTGGAACCAACTTCTCAGCACCTGCTTTAGAGTCTTGGAAATAACGATCCGCAGAACCTGTTGCACCCGCCATTGCACCCAATGAACCCATTCCTCGGTAAGCTTTGTAATAACGACC
The DNA here is from genome assembly GCF_056783995.1 of Acinetobacter sp. ANC_7588. Lineage (NCBI taxonomy): Bacteria > Pseudomonadati > Pseudomonadota > Gammaproteobacteria > Moraxellales > Moraxellaceae > Acinetobacter > Acinetobacter sp. ANC_7588. The sequence continues at coordinate 98,094 of NZ_JBWYIU010000004.1, forward strand.
TTGGAAGAATTCAACTTCGCCTGGTGCTTCTTCAGTACCAGCAAGTAAAGAACCCACCATAATCGTACTTGCACCTGCACCGATCGCTTTTGCCATATCACCTGAGAAGCGGATACCACCGTCTGCGATCAATGGAATTTGATCTTTCAGTGCGTTAGCAACAGAATCGATCGCCGAAATTTGTGGCATACCAATACCTGCAACAATACGAGTCGTACAGATTGAACCAGGACCGATACCTACTTTCACAGCATCTGCGCCTGCATCAAGTAAAGCCAATGCAGCATCGCCAGTCGCAATGTTACCGCCAATGACTTGAACTTGTGGGTAGTTGGCTTTAACCCAACGTACGCGCTCGATAACACCAGCAGAGTGACCATGTGCAGTATCGACTACAATCACGTCAACACCCGCATCAACCAATGCTTCAACACGGCTTGGAGTTTCTACACCTGTACCAACTGCAGCACCCACACGTAAACGACCTAAGTCATCTTTACAGCTATTTGGATAAAGCTCAGCCTTATTAAAATCTGTTACAGTGATTAAACCTTTTAGTTCGTTGTTTTCGCCAACAACAATCACTTTCTCAATGCGATTTTTTTGGAGAAGTGCCTGAATGTTTTCTTTCGATTCACCTTCGCGAACGGTGACCAAACGATCTTGACCAGTCATGATGTTGCTTACTGGCTGTTCAAGATTAGTTTCAAAGCGTGTATCACGACCTGTCACAATACCAACTACTTTGCCATCTTTCACCACTGGCACACCGCTGATATTGTTCGCTTGCGTAATTGCGATTAACTCACGCACAGTCGTTTCAGGGGTTACTGTAATTGGATCTTTCACCATGCCTGCTTCGAATTTTTTCACACGGCGTACTTCAGCAGCTTGCGCTGCAATATCCATATTTTTATGAAGGATACCAATACCGCCATTTTGTGCCATTGCAATTGCCATACGGGATTCAGTCACCGTATCCATTGCTGCAGACACAAGAGGGATATTCAAATTAATGCCGCGAGTTAAACGTGTCTTTAGAGAGACATCTTTTGGGAGAACAGTAGAGTAGGCAGGGAGTAATAGGACATCATCAAAAGTTAACGCGTCTTGAACGATGGTCAACATAACAGTCTCACTGGTAATTTCCGTGCGCCATTATATACAAATTTTAAGGTAAATTTCATTTCTTATTATCGACAATTTTATGAAATTTACCCACCACCCCTATTTTTATGCAATTTACTATCCGAAAAAATCATAATAAGAGCATATAAAACAGAAGCATATTTTAAATCATTCAAATTAACTGACCTGATCGTAATCGTCATCATTCGACGATGGAACAATTTCAATATCAATTAATGGGATCAGATGATGGGCTTGTCGAGCTTTGGCACATTGCGCATCTCCGGCTTGGACCTCTCTACACGATGAACTGCGAACCGTATAGATCGAGCAAGAGACCTGCTTCCCTATTTCTCCTTCTAGAGCAACGCATCGCGGGTTAGTTTGATTCGTCCCCACCATACAAGCATATACAGGGTTAATATCCTCAACCATCTCGGTAGGAATGTTCATCGCTTCCGCACCATAAAATGAAACACGGAAATAGGCACAACAAGCACCACAACTTAAACACGCATCCTGTGCAGAAATCTGAGAGAGCATTTTTAAATCTCTTAAAAATAATTTTTTAGTGACGAAATCCTAAAAAAACTTAATTTCAAAAACAAGATTTATTTTTATTATATTTATTTACTAATCAATAACTTCCATTAAAAAAATGCACCATTATGAATCACTTTCATGGTGCATTATTTCAATACTATTTATAAATAAACTAAATCTTTTGAAGATTCAGATCTTTATGCGTATACAACCATTTATAAACAATAATGTTGCACTAAAGTGCCCACACCTATGACAAGGAAAATTATTGCGCCAATTTTGTGAATCAAGGAAATAGGTAATCGATTCGCCAATTTATCACCAATAAATACTGCCGGCGCATTAGCGATCATCATACCTAATGTCGTTCCAGCCATCACCCACCAGATACTGTCAAAACGTGCAGCAAGTGCCACTGTCGCAATCTGCGTTTTGTCGCCAATTTCAGCCAAGAAAAATAAAATAAATGTCGCTCCAAAAACGCCAAATTTTTGCCATTTTTGAATACTTCCTGACTCATCCTCTAGTTCATCAGGGACCAGCATCCAAGCAGCCATAGCAATAAATCCTATTGCTAGAATCCACATGAGGATCTCGGGACTTAAAATTGTTGTAACCCATTGTCCTAGAGCAGCGGAAACTCCATGATTGACAATTGTCGCTAACAAAATAGCAATTAAGATTGGAACGGGTTTACGAAAGCGTGCAGCAAGAAGTAAAGCTAACAATTGGGTTTTATCACCCATTTCAGCTAGTGCGACGATACCTGTAGACAGAAGGAATTCATACATGATGTCTTTCTCTGGCTAGCATAACAAATACCAATGACCCACCATCCCTGCTAGCCAAAAATCCGCAGAATGGTAAATCAAAGGTCTTGCCAACAAAAGAAAGCTCAAATAGAGCTCATTTGGTTCTTTGCTATGATGACCATGCTCGTTTTAGAGCAAATATGTTGACCATCACCTGTTCTATTGCAGAACAGCGGCTACTCCCCAATGAAGTTTATCCATTATAAGCCTGGCTTTTTGTTTTTACAAATAAAAACCCCACCGAAGTGAGGTTTTGATTCTGCAGACAAAATACGTTAAAAATATTTAGATGAGCAATGTACGAATATCTTTAAGCAGCTTCGTCAGTTTATTGGTAAAGCGAGCAGCATCAGCACCATTAATGACACGATGGTCATAAGACAATGACAATGGAAGCATTAAACGTGGATCAAAACCTTGTCCATTCCACACAGGTTGCATCGTTGCAGGTGAAATACCCAAGATTGCCACTTGCGGCCAGTTGACAAGCGGAGTGAATGCCGTACCACCAATTGCGCCTAGGCTTGAAATCGTGAAGTTGGCACCTTGCAGATCTTTCGGTGACAATTTCTTATCACGTGCTTTTTGACCCAACTCACCGAGTTCAACTGCGATTTGCTTAATTGATTTTTGATCTGGATTACGTAGCACAGGCACTGTTAAACCATCTGGTGTAGCAACAGCAATGCCCATATGGATTTCTTTACGCAGTAATACGGTTTTGCCATCATCAGACAAGTGACCTGCAAACTCACGTTCTTCTTTTAGCAAATGCGCTACAGCCTTGATGATGAATGCCATAATGGTCAGGCTAATGCCTTCTTTCTTAAAGTTGCCTTTAAGCTCATTACGCCATGCTTCAAGCTCCGTAATATCTGCCGCATCGAATTGGGTCACTTGCGGGATATAATTGTTCAATGACAACTGTGGAATAGACACTTGCTGTAAACGTGTTAACGCTTTTTCTTCTACACCACCAAAGGCGTCAAAACTTGGTAATTTAGGCAATCCTGCTGGTGCAGCAACTGTCGGTGCAGCAGTTACAGGTGCTGGTGCAGTTAAACGTGTTTTCACATACGCAAAGATGTCTTCTTTCATTAAGCGTGCATGTGGACCAGAAGCTTTGACTTCTGCCAACACAACACCAAGCTCACGCGCCAACTTACGTACCGCAGGACCAGCATATACTTTGGCGTTTGCTGCATTTTGCTCTTTGGTCAGTTTATCTGCTGAAGGGGCTGCTGTTTGTACAGTAGCAACCGCTGCTTGCGCAGGGGCAGCTTTTGGTGCTTCCGCTTTTGTAGTCACTGGTGCTGATACAGGGGCTTCTGTAACTGGGGTTGCTTGACCTTCAGCTTCAATCGTGACTAAAGCCACACCTTCAGACACATTTTGACCCAATTCAATATGAATTGCGGTAATCACACCTGTGGTGGTACTTGGTACTTCAACAGTCGCTTTATCTGATTCAACCACAATGATGCTTTGGTCTTTTTCAACCTTATCACCAACAGCCACTAAAATTTCAGCTACAGCAGCTTTGTCTACACCTAAGTCAGGGACAGCGATCTCAACTTTACCTGCTGGCGCTGAAGCAACTGTCTCTTTTGTTGATTCTGCAGGTGGTGCCTCTGCAGATAGAACAGTCGTCGGTGTAGTTTCTGCAGCAGCTTGCGCCGCGGTTGATGCTGAAGCTGCTGTTTTCACTTTCAGAATCACAACACCCTCTTTCACTGTATTACCGACTGAAATTTCAATCGATTCAACTGTACCCGCAACAGCACTTGGAACTTCAACTGTCGCTTTGTCAGACTCAACGACAATGATACTTTGATCGGCATCAATTTCGTCGCCAACCGCAACCAAGATCTCACCCACAGTGGCTTTTTCAACACCAATGTCTGGTACTTGAACATCAACAGTTTCAGACGCCGTTGATGCTGCTTCAGGCGCTTCCGCTTGAGATTGGTCTACAGGTTCTGCGTGAGCTTGTGCTTTCGATTCTTCAACTTGTGCTGTAGGTGCTTCAGATGACGTTTGCCCCTCCGCTTCAAGCTCTACCAAAACCGCACCTTCAGCAACTTCGTCACCAAGGCTCACCAAAATACTTTTCACCACACCTGCTGAAGTGCTTGGCACTTCAACAGATGCTTTGTCAGACTCCAACAAAACAATGCTGTCATCGACACTAATCGTATCACCCACTTTGACCAAAATTTCAGCCACTGTAGCTTTATCTACACCAATATCAGGAGTCGTAATTTGCATGCTTAGTTCTCCTCTTTGTAGTCAGCTACAGCGTGAAGTTCAGGCGTTGTTTGAGGTGCCCAAGCGACTGGACGGTCAGTATCTAATTCAAAGCTAGAAATCGCATCTTTAACTAGACGCGCATCTACTTCACCCTCGTCAGCAAGTTTCTTCAGTGTCGCAACAACAATATGTGCAGCATCTACACCAAAGTAGCTACGAAGTTTTGCACGTGTATCTGAGCGACCATAACCGTCTGTACCTAATGCTACAAATGGACGGTTATCTGGAAGGTAAGCGCGAATTTGCTCACTGTAAGCACGCATATGATCTGTTGCAGAAACGACGATACCTTTCGTACCACGCAACTGCTTCGACACCCATGCTTCTTTTACATCTTCAGTAAGTGGATGTAAACGATTATATTCTTCGCACGCCATACCATCACGCGCAAGCTCATTAAAGCTTGTTACGCTGTAGACATTCGAATGAATTTGATATTCATCACGTAAGATTTGAGCCGCTTTAATCACTTCACGCAGAATTACACCTGAACCTAAAAGCTGAACTGTGGCTTTTTCATCTTCCTCAAGTAAATACATACCACGTTTAATGCCTTCTTCAGCACCTTGTGGCATCGCTGGATGCTCATAGTTCTCATTCATTACAGTTAAGTAATAGAACACACGCTCCTGATCCACATACATGCGTTTTAGACCGTCATGTACAATCACCGCAAGTTCATATCCGAAACATGGATCATAAGAAATACAATTTGGAATCGTATTCGCAAGAATATGTGAGTGACCATCTTGATGCTGTAGACCTTCACCATTCAGCGTAGTACGACCAGCAGTTGCACCCAATAAGAAACCTTGCGCCTGTGCATCACCTGCCGCCCATGCAATATCACCAATACGTTGGAAGCCAAACATTGAGTAATACATGTACATCGGGATCATAGGAAGGTTATTGGTTGAATAACTTGTTCCTAAAGCAGCCCAAGCACTCATCGCACCTGCTTCATTGATCCCCTCTTGAAGCATATGACCATCTTTCGCTTCACGGTAATGCATCAACTGCTCTTGATCTTCAGGGGTATATTTTTGACCGTGCGCGGCATAAATGCCCAATTGACGGAACATCCCTTCTAAACCGAAAGTACGCGCCTCATCTGGAACAATTGGTACCACACGGTCTTTAATTGCTTTTTCTTTCAGTAGTGCAGAGATTAAACGTACCATCACCATGGTCGTTGATTGTTGCTTACCATTAGAACCAGCTAACACTGCATCAAATACAGACAACTCAGGAATCGCTAAAGATTCGCTCTCTTTACGACGTGCTGGTAAGTAACCACCTAATGCCTCACGGCGAGCCTTCATATACTTAATTTCAGGCGAGTTTTCACTTGGGCGATAAAATGGAACTTCTTCAAGTTGCTCATCGGTAAATGGCAAGTTGAAACGGTTACGTACATATTTAAGCGATTCAAGTTGCATTTTCTTGATTTGATGCGTTTTATTGACCGCTTCAATTTCTTCAGATAAGCCGTAACCTTTAACAGTTTTCGCGAGAATAACCGTTGGCTGACCTGTAGATTTCATGGCTTCTGCATAAGCAGCATATACTTTGTAAGGATCGTGACCGCCACGATTTAAATTATCGATATCTTCATCACTTAAGTGTTTAACTAACTCTTCAGCTTCAGGATATTTACCAAAGAAGTGCGCACGTGTATAAGCACCACCTTTCACTTGATAACGCTGATAATCACCATCTACAGCTTCTTCCATAATGGCTTTAAGCGCACCAGATTCATCTTTAGCAAGTAGTGGATCCCAATGACGACCCCATACTACTTTAATCACGCGCCAACCTGCACCACGGAATAAAGACTCAAGTTCTTGGATGATCTTACCATTACCACGAACTGGACCATCTAAACGTTGCAAGTTACAGTTTACAACCCAAACCAAGTTGTCTAACTTTTCACGACCTGCCAACGAGATTGCACCAGTACTTTCTGGCTCATCCATCTCACCATCGCCAAGATAAGCCCAAACCTTACGATCTTCTTCTTTAATCAAACCGCGGTTCATCAAGTACTTTTGAATATGTGCTTGATAAATGGACATGATTGGACCCAGACCCATCGATACCGTTGGGAACTGCCAATAGTCTGGCATTAAGTATGGATGTGGGTACGAAGGTAAACCAATACCATCAACTTCACGACGGAAATTGTTTAGATGCTCTTCAGTTAAACGACCTTCCAAGAATGAACGCGCATAAATCCCTGGTGCACAGTGACCTTGATAATAAATCATGTCACCGCCGAAGTTATCACTGTTCGCACGGAAGAAATGGTTAAAGCCAACATCATATAAAGTTGCAGAAGATGCAAAGCTGGCTAAGTGACCACCAAGATCGTCGCCTGTTTTATTGGCGCGAAGCACCATTGCTAAAGCATTCCAACGAATCAAAGCACGAATTCGGCGCTCCATATCTGGATCGCCAGGCATTGCAGGTTGCTCTTCTACTGAAATCGTATTTAAGTAAGGAGTATTTAGACGCTGAATGGGAACATGTTTCGCAATCGCACGTTGATACAGTTTTTCAAGAAGAAAGGCTGCTCTTTCCGTCCCCATATGCTGTAAAACAGAGTCAAAAGCGTCCTGCCACTCTTGGGTTTCTTGTGCGTCGGTATCACCGTAATACGCCATATTACACCTATATTCATGCCTATTTGTATACCCTATATTTAACATATTTTCGCGATACGCAGTTATGGCTATAAATGAATACGACATTAGACTAATATTTCGATAACAAATAGTACTTGACCATTTATTACACAAATTAACACTAAAACGCCAATATTGCTGTTTTTTTATACAAAGCTTTATTCTAATCTTAAATTTAATCAGGTGACCTGACAGCAAAAACGAAAATCGCCAAGAGTTTGCTTGGCGATTTATTCAAACGACTTAACAATGGATGTGTATTAATGAGGTTTGATAATTAATTAAGGCAACATCGCTAGGTAAGTTGAAGGGTTTTTACGCTGACCATCTTTGACCACTTCATAATGTAAGTGAGGACCAGTACAACGTCCAGTACAACCCACATTGGCAATATGCTCACCAGCAGTGACTTTATCACCTACTTTAGCAATCAAGCGTGAAGCATGTGCATATCGTGTGATATACCCATTACCGTGGTTGATTTCAACATATTGACCATAACCTGTACCCCAACCTGATTTGGTCACTATACCTGGACCGGTTGCATAAATTGGAGTGCCTGTTGGTGCAGCAAGATCTAAGCCTGAATGGTTTTCAGCACGGCCGCCCATTGTTCGGCCGCCATAATTTGAACTGACACGACCAGTTGGAAGCGGGTGTGTCACTAACCATGAATATGCATTATTTGAAGAGTAACGATTTGAACTTGTCGTTGTAGTTTTTTGAGCAGGGTATTTACTATTAAGCAGCGCATTATTTAATTCGATTGGATCCGTCTTCGCTCGAACTGTCACATCGACTTGTGCTGTCGCTGGAATGTCCATGTCATCAGGATGACTATAAGAACCTTGTGATAGTGTTCTTGTTAACTCTTCCAATCGATCAGGATTGGAGGCTTGTGTGGCATCTAATTGAACTAAATCTGCAAATGCAACCGAAGCTGCTGAAGCTGCTAAAGAAAACGCTAATAAAATACGTCGCGTATACATATAAACCTCATTAAACTGTTCTTACTCAAGTCTCTTGTGTGATCTCTTCCTTGATATCGAAAGAAACAAGCGTTTAAGATTAAGACAAAACAATGTAGGAACAATGTATGTCAGAACCAAAAAATATGTTTCAACAAACAAGACAACACATAAAAACAGGAAACTTATCGTTTCTCACAAAGCAAGTTGCTGACTGGCAGAGACTTACAAAATTAATTCAACCGCTATTGCCCAAAAATGAACAATGGCAAGTTGTCTGTTATCAATACGGTATTTTGACCATCACCGGTGAAAATCAAGCCATGATTAGTCAACTCGGTTACCTTCAAAAACAGTATATTTCTCAGTTATCACAAATCCCTGAACTCAAAGATTTACAAAAAATCCAAGTTCGTCTTCGAGCAAAAAAAGAAATTCCCCAAACACAAACTGAAAATTCCAAAACTTCTTTATGTCCGACAACGCAAGAAATGTTACTCAACGCTGCTAGTTTTGTGAACGATCCTAAGCTTAGCCAAGCTATGATACGTTTGGCAAGCAATAAAAAGTAACTGGACCATTTGATTTAAACGTCATTCACTATTTTAAAAGCGAATTAAGTCACACTTAACAATGTTACACTATAACATTTAACCTGAAGACAATGACTTAGATCACACTTACATATTGAATTGGACAAGACTTTTCGTCATCAAATGTTACAATTTCATAATTAGATGGATCAATCTGAACATTGCGAAGCAGTTGATTATTGAGTGCATGTCCAGATTTGTAACCATCAAACTTCGCAATAATTTGATGTCCGAGTAAATAAAGATCACCCACCGCATCCAATATTTTATGACGTACAAATTCATCAGCAAATCGTAAACCTTCTTCGTTCACGACACCTGAATCATCAACACCAATTGCATTCTCTAAACTAGCACCCAAAGCTAAATTATTCGCCTTAAGATAATCCAAATCTTTCATAAAGCCGAAAGTACGTGCCTCACTGACTTCATAAACAAATGTTTCCGTTGAGAAATCAATACTGGCAGACTGATATTCTTTGGCAAAGGCTGGGTGATCGAAATCAATCGTAAAATTAAGTTGAAAACCATCATGCGGATTAAAAATAGCGCGCTTATCGTCAATTAATGCTTCTACAGGTTTTAATATTTTTATAAATTTTTTAGGCGCTTCTTGCTCTATCAACTCACCTTGCATGAGTAAATAGATAAATGGACCGGCGCTTCCATCCATAATTGGAACTTCTGAAGCTGATACTTCAATAATCAGATTATCAATACCAAGACCTGCAATCGCACTCATAATATGTTCGATAGTCCCAACTTTGGCATTTTCTTGTACCAAATTCGAACACATAAATGCTTCTTGAATCAGCATCGCATTAGCAGGAATATTTACAGGCGGATTTAAATCAATACGACGAAAAACAATACCCCCATCAGCTACATGTGGTACAAAGTTAATCATTACTTTTTGCCCACTGTGTAATCCGATACCACTCGCTTTCACGACTCGTTTCAGGGTGCGTTGTTTCAACATGTTTCTTCAATATTCATCTAAAATCTAGTATACGTTAGCACATTTAGCCATTGATAAAAATCAAAAAGGTGGCATAAGCGCCACCTTTTCTGTTTGATCATCGTAAACACATTATGTTACATGTTATTTACGCTGTTGATTTTTAAGATAATCTTGAATGCTCATTGGTGCAGATCGAGGCGCTGCAGAAGGCTCTGGGGCTACACTCTCTTGATTCTGACGTTTACTGATTGCTGGAACATCATCTTCATCCAAAGCAGCAGCTTGTCCACCAACTGATGGGTTTACACTCACTGGCGCACGGCGCTTCACTTCCGTTTCATTCGCATTACGAGTTAAACCTGTCGCAATCACAGTAACACGGATTTCATCACGCGCATCTGGATCAAATACAGTACCAAAGAAGACTTCACCTTCATCCAGATCAACAATTTGATTGACAACATCTGTGATAATTTCAGTTTCACGTAAGGTAACATCATTACCGCCAGTGATATTAATTAAAACACCCTTCGCGTTCATAATATTTACGTTGTCAAGCAACGGACTGCGAATCGCAAGACGCGCTGCATCTTCAGCACGATCTGGACCGCTACTCTTACCTTCACCCATCATCGCATAACCGCGTGTGCTCATCGCTGTTTTTAAATCGGCGAAGTCAAGGTTGATATGACCAGGACGCACAACTAGATCAAAGATACTTCGTACCGCGTTAAGCAAGACATCATCCGCTTTGCGATAAGCATCTTGCATCGAGATATCACCATAAACGCTAAGTAGGCGTTGGTTTGGAATGATAATCAATGAGTCAACATGCTTTTCAAGTTCTTCGATCCCTTTTTCAGCAGAACGTTGACGACGACGACCCTCGAAGTTAAATGGAGTGGTGACAACACCAACCGTCAAAATACCCATTTCTTGTGCTATTTCAGCCACGACTGGTGCTGCACCAGTACCAGTACCACCACCCATGCCGGCAGTAACAAATACCATATCTGCACCTTCCAGATGCTGACGGATTAATTCGCGACTTTCTTCTGCTGCAATTTGACCGACATCAGGATTTGCTCCTGCACCTAGTCCACGCGTACTTTGTTGGCCCAATTGGATTTTGAATGGCGCATTCATACGATCCAAAGCTTGTTTATCTGTATTTGCACAAACAAATTTCACGCCTTTGATATCAGATTGCACCATGTGTTGTACGGCATTACCACCACCGCCACCAACACCAAACACAGTAAAACGGGCTTGACCGTTATTATCGGTTTGTTCATCTTCTAAAAATTCAAATGAAGCCATGACCTTAACTTTTCCTAATAAATTTGGCAGTCACTTAAGCCCGTATACTGCCTTGATCTTCAATAATAAAAATTTGTTTTTAGGATGCGTTGCAATCACATTCTTGTCAAGCACATGAAGTTGCTCTTACAAGTTGCAAACAATACTCCCTTAAAAACTAAACTTAAAAAATACCTTTCAATTTGTTATTAAACGCATTCCAACCATTCGCTATGCGCTCTAATAATGGACGCTTATTCACTTCTTCAGGTTGCTCAACCGATTCTTGTAAATCGCTTTGACTAAATAACAGCAGTCCTGTTGCGGTAGAATACATTGAACGTCTTAATGCAGGTAAATGTTGATCATCCGCATATACTTGTAGCGGAGGGTTGCCTAAATGAGCAGAAACACCCAACATACGACGTGATAATGTGATCATACCCTCAATCTGACATGCATCACCACTTAAAACTACACCGTGGTATAAACTTTGTAGCGCACCACGTTGTTGTAACTCATCACGCACCATAGAAAGAATTTCTTCGTAACGTGCAATAATAATCTCTGATAGCTCAATCCGACTGATCGCCTGAGGACCATCGATCGCTTCAAACTCGATCATATGTTCAGGTTTGACTTGCTGTAAATCAACGCAACCATAAAGCAATTTAAGTCGTTCAGCTTCTTCAGTCGTCGTTTGCAATACTGCAGCGATATCACGCGTTACATTTTCACCACCACGTTGAATGGTGTGTGCTAGCACTAAATGACCTTCAATATAAACTGCAATATTGGTTGTACCAGCCCCAATATCCAATAAGCATACACCATACTCTTTTTCATCTTTTAGCAATGCACCTTCAGCCGTTGCTAAACATGAAATCACCATCTTTTCGACAAAAATATTGGCGCCTTTCATTGCACGATCTAAATTTTGCATGGTGCTGATTGGTAGCATCATGAGTTGATAATGCGCCGTCATGCTATTTGCTGAAAGGTTAATTGGATTATGCACCCACTCAGGTGAATCATCCAACTCAAAACCCAATGGCACTGCACTTGCAAGATAATGATCAGAAGTTAAATGACTGGCTTTTGCCATTTCTAAAGCTTTAACCACTTCTGAAGTCGTAATGGTGCGTTCTGGATTAGAAATCGGTGTCCGGCCTGTCGCATAAGCACTTTGCAGTTCTGTACTCGGGATCGATACCCATGCTGAATGCACACGACACTCCGCCATATCTTCTGCTTCTTGTACCGCATTCTTAATCGCAGAGATCACTTTTTCAAGGCTAACAATTTTTCCTTTGTTCATGCCTTTATTTCGCGCAGTCGCCATACCGATGACCTGGATATTATCCGGCGCATGTACTTTACCAATTAGAACTGAAACTTTATGTGTCCCAATGTCTATCGCAACAACTGAGGGAACAGCCTCATTCATGATTCACTACCATTTTCTTCATTGTTTATATCTGGCTTATGCCTATTTTTAAAGCCACGTATTATGGCTTTGCAACTCTTGAATCTGCAATGTTAATGTCATTAATGGTTACAACAAACTGACCATTTATAATCTTTGGTGGTGTCGCATTTTTCCATTGAATCGCCAAGCCATTACGGTAACGTAAGTCAATCGCTGAAACTCTTGGCCAAACCACTTTCAGATCTGCTTGAGATAAGTGACTCAATCGTTGCAGTTTGCTCATGGTCTGATCCTGATCCACAATAATACGTAAACCCGAATCGAACTGCATAAACCATGTCCGACGATCTGTTAAATATAGCTCTTTCAAACGCAGATTAACTGGACTAAACAGTTGATTAATTTCATGATAACGTCTCATCATGACTTTTGACTGATCTGACGGACCATGCATAAGTGGTAAATTAGCGTGATTTCTAGAGTACGCCTCTGTATACACCACACCCTGATCACTTAACAGACGTCCTGTTCCCCAACGTGCAATCGGATGTTTCGGAATAACACGAACCTTAATACCGTCTGGCCAAGCTCTAGAGATGACCACTCGATCTACCCAAGAAATCTCTAATGCCTTATCACGAATTTGCTCAAGATCAGCAGTAAAATAATTGCCTGTAATGGTAGGCATTAACTGCTGTTTTACTTGACTAATTTCAGGCTCGGCTTGCAGACCAACCACATCCAAAGATGCTACTTTTGCACTGGTCATGACGCTATATAAGCCATAAATCCCGACCAAAAGTACACAACATGCAAAAATAAGCATGACCCAACCACCCGCATTAATCATTTTCTCTTTGCGAGTCGGTGGTTTGTCATGAATCGATGTAATCGCCGCACGTTTGCGACGCATCGATGGAGGTAGTTGAGCCATAAATTAGTGTGATTCTTTCGCTAAGGTTTGCTCTAAAATAGCCAAACACAAATCTTCAAAACTATAACCTACCGCTTGAGCTGCTTTTGGTACCAATGAATGACTGGTCATGCCTGGAACAGTATTCACTTCTAGCAGCCAAAATTGACCTTGCTCGTCCTGCATAGCATCAATTCTACCCCAACCACTTGCCCCAACAGCTTGAAACGCTCGTAAGCAAAGCGCTTGTAAACTTTTTTCTTCAGCTTCACTCAAACCACAAGGGATACCATATTCAACATCATTACGTTGGTATTTAGCTTCATAATCATAAAAGGCTACATCAGCTGGAGGTTGTAAACGGATGACTGGTAATGGTTGTCCATTTAAAAATGAAATCGTAAATTCACGACCTGTAATCCACTTCTCAGCCATGACCACGGCATCATGTTGAGTCGCTTTTTTAATTGCTTCAGCTAAATCCTCTGCTTTCTCAACCTTACTCATGCCCACACTCGAGCCTTCGTGCACGGGTTTGATAATCAGTGGTAATCCAAGCTCTGCAACGAGTGCTTGTGCATCAGTATCTTTAGAAACAATGCGGTATGGCGCTGTAGGAAGTTCAGAACCTTGCCAAATTTGCTTGGTCTTTACTTTATCCATTCCGATAGCCGACCCCTGCACACCAGTTCCAGTATATGGAATATTTAACCACTCTAATGCGCCTTGGATTTGACCATCTTCTCCACCACGACCATGTAACACAATAAATGCACGATCGTAATTTACCAGTTCAGTAACACTGCGTTCTTGAGGGTCAAAACCCTCTGCATTCACCCCTGAACGTACCAATGCTTCAAGTACAGCCTTACCACTATCTAATGACACCTCACGCTCTGCAGATTTACCACCAAGCAATACAGCAACTTTGCCGAATTTAGAAGCATTTGACACGTTTAGTTCCTTAAACTTATAAAATTTTCAATTTAGCCAAATCATCAAACGACGATTATTTTAAATAGAGCTGGTTCTGAGCAAGCTCAATTGAAATTGCTCCAACGTTACCCGCACCTTGAGTCAATAACAAGTCATTTGCTTGTAACACTTTTTGTATCACATTTGGCAAATTCCCTTCTACTGGATCAATCAAGATTGGTTCAACATCACCACGCAATCGGATACTTCTTGCCAATGAGCGACTATCTGCACCAACAATCGGCTTTTCACCTGCAGAATATACTTCTAATAGCAGTAATTGATCGACTTGTGACAAGACATCAACGAAATCATCAAAACAATCACGTGTACGGCTAAAACGGTGAGGTTGGAACATCATCACAAGTCTACGATCAGGATGACTTGCACGCGCAGCTTTAATCGTTGCTTCAACTTCTTTTGGATGGTGACCATAATCATCAACCAGTTTGACCGTTCCATCACCTAACTCAAATTCACCTTGAATTTGGAAACGACGCCCTACACCACTAAAACTTTCTAAAGCACGAGCGATTGCAGCATCAGATACACCTTCATCAGTTGCCACACCAATCGCAGCTAACGCATTAAGGATGTTATGCAAACCAGGCATATTAATGGTTAACTTGAGTGGCTCTTTGTTTTTGCGAAGCACAGTAAAATGTGATTGCATCCCTTCTTGTACCACATCTACAGCACGAATATCGTTATCTTCGTTAAAACCATAAGTTAAAACAGGTCGACCAATACGTGGCATGATTTCACGAATATTTTGATCATCGCCACACACCACGGCTAAACCGTAGAACGGAAGTTTCTGCAAGAATTGAACAAAAGTATCTTTCAACACATCGAAGCTACCACCATAAGTATCCATATGATCAGCATCAATGTTGGTAACAATAGCGGCCATTGGTTCTAAATATAGGAATGAAGCATCAGATTCATCTGCTTCAGCTACAATATAACGACTCGCACCTAAAGCAGCATTTACTCCAGAGCGATTAAGCAAACCACCAATCACGTATGTCGGATCCATGTTTTCTTCAGCAAGCATACAGGTCACCAAACTTGTTGTTGTGGTTTTACCATGTGTACCTGCAACCGCAATACCATGACGGTAACGCATCAACTCGCCCAACATTTCCGCACGACGAACTACAGGGATGCGTGTTTCAATCGCTGCTTTAATTTCTGGGTTTTCTTGGTCAATCGCAGTCGATACAACCAATACATTCGCACCGTTAATATTATCAGCAGCGTGTCCGATATGAACTTTAATGCCATTTTCTTCAAGCTGTGCAGTGGTTTTAGAGGCTTTAATATCCGACCCTGAAACTTTATAGCCTTGGTTTTTTAAGACTTCCGCAATCCCGCACATTCCTGCACCACCAATACCCACAAAATGGATATGCTTGATACGGCGCATTTCAGGAATTTTAATCAGGTTTTTTGCTTTATCAGCTGGGTTCGTTGAAGACATAATTTTCTCTAAAACTTACAAATCTTGAATTAAACCAACCACACGCTGAGTTGCATCTGGTTGAGCTTGTTGACGTGCTTTAACAGCCATTTCCGTCAACAATGTACGGTTCATGAGTGGCAATAAAACTGCTTTTAATGAATCAGGAGTGAGTGTCGCTTGTGGACAAATTTTTGCAGCATTAATATCTGCTAGGAATTTGGCATTCGCGGTTTGGTGGTCATCTACTGCACTTGGCAAAGGTACAAATACGGCTGCAACACCCGCAGTAGCAATCTCAGTGACCGTCAGTGCACCAGCACGACAGATTACAAGATCGGCATTGGCATAGGCTTCCGCCATATTTTCAATAAACGGTTGAACTTCTACCTGTAAATGATCAGGAGCATCGGCATAACGTGCCCGCGTGCTATCAGCATGATTTTGACCACACTGATGATAAACACTTAAAGGAACATCTAATTGTTTCAGTGCTTCGGGTACGCGCTCATTCAATGCTTGTGCGCCCAAAGAGCCGCCTACAATTAAAATTCGAATAGGCTGATTGGTTTTTTCTCGCTCTTGATATCGCCAAGCAGGGCTCAATATCGCAGAAATTTCCTTACGTACGGGATTACCTGTAGTCACGATTTTATGATTTTCTGGAAATGTTTTCGGGAATGCCTGACAGACCGTTTTAGCAACACGAGCCAATTGGGTATTGGTGAAACCCGCTACTGCATTTTGCTCATGAATGATGACAGGAATACCAAGAATACGCGCAGCCAAACCACCAGGACCTGCAACATAACCGCCAAAACCAGCGACTGCATCTACGTTTAATCGTTTCATATAGCGCATTGCGCTAAGCGTTGCTTTTAAAATTTTAAAAGGGGCTTGCAGCTTACGGACGATTCCATTTCCACGCACACCCTGAATATCAATTTGATAAATTGGAATTTGGTGATTTTTAAGCAAGCGGTTTTCCATACCTGAAGGCGTTGCCAACCATGACACTTCGACACCTTGCTGTTGTAATTCCTGAGCAACTGCTAGGGCAGGAAATACATGTCCACCTGTACCTGCAGCCATCATCATGACATGTTTAGGTTGTTTATGCTGAGCTTGTGTCACGGTCTAATTCTTCAAATCTAAGAGCTAACAGAAAATTTTATATAAGGCATCAATTGTAATCACAATCGTATATCCATGAAAGTTTATTTACTTTTTTTCACGGACCCTTTAATTGTTTTTTTCATATGATTTCAGAGTTTAAACTAGATTTATTATGAGTTGTGCCTTTTTTATGTATTTTACCATTCGATCTAGTTTATAACGCACCAAAATAATGATTAATGTGCACATTAAAAACCACCACAGTATTGGCTCTATTGTTCCTTCGTATCTGCGCTACCACCATGTTGGATATAAACTTATGTCTAAATAGTATGAGGCAATAGTTCTATTTATGATATTGCTATATCTCATTGAGATTCAGCTCGCGAATAAAAGGATTTTTAAACGCAAATGTCAAAAATATCATCTTATGACATTTGGATTATTTTGGCAGGCTACCTTGCTGCAATTCATGTCGGTAAACTTTCTGCTGTTATTCCAATTCTTCAAAAAGATTTAAATCTAAGTTTCACCCAAGCAGGCCTATCCTTATCACTGGTTCAAGGTGCTGGAATGCTATTTGCCCTGTGTATTGGTGCTGTATCTGAGAAAATAGGACTCAAAAAATGTCTTATTTTTGCACTCATTCTATTGGGGATGAGTAGTTTTGCAGGCTTATGGATTGATCATAGTATTAGCCTTTATTTTTTTCGATTTATGGAAGGCATTGGATTTCTCACCATTAGTCTTTGCGCTCCCGCAATTTTAAAACGACTGAGCACACCTGAAACCATGAATTTTAAAATGGGGTTATGGAGTTCTTATATGGGAGTTGGGGTTAGTCTTGCTATTTTGACCATTCCTGTATTACTCGAATGGCTCAGTTGGCAACACATTTGGGCATTATTTGGTGCCTTGTGTTGGCTAGTTGCCTTGATGATTTACCATTTTTTACGTTATGACGATAAACAAACCACTGTAACAACAGCACCACTGAACACATCAACCTCCAACTCTTTTTTATCTATTGTTAAAGCCACCGTGACCCATCCACCCATTCTCTGTCTAGCCGTTATCTTTGCTTGCTATACCAGTCAATGGATCACACTCACAGGTTTTTTACCCAGTCTTTATGTCTCATTCAATATGGATTTAAAGCTTGCAGGAATTTTGGTGTCAATGGTTGTGTTATCTAACTTAGGTGGAACCTTTGGCGCAGGCGTATTACTTCAAAAAGGCATAGCTCCTTTTAAATTACTTCAATTTAGTTTTTTAAGTCTAATTTTATGTAGCTGGATTGTATTTTCACAACCCAATTGGTTGATTTTTGAGTTGCAATATTTGTGCGCTATTTTGTTTTCTTTTATCGGTGGCATTATTCCGACGACCGTCTTTGCCAATACGCTTAGATACGCGCCACAGGTCAATGCAGCAGCATCCAGTATGGGCTTAGTGCTGCAAATTTCTGCATGTGCGCAGTTCCTTGTTCCTCCAGCAACAGCAGCTCTCGTTTCGTCTTCTCACCAGTGGTCCAATGCCGCATGGGTTACCGTAAGTCTTTCCACCCTAGGACTATTGACCAGCTATTATTTATTTAAAATATATACGCAAAAAAAAGAGCCTATTTAGGCTCTTTTTTGCAGATCAACTAACGTCCAGCTTCTAAAACATCAAATAATGTATCTGCGATAGAAGTACCAAATTGTGCGTCTATTTCACGTATACACGTTGGACTAGTCACATTAATTTCTGTTACATAGTTTCCAATGACATCAAGACCAACAAATACCAGCCCCTTCTCACGCAAGAATGGTCCAACTTTAGCAGCAATCACCTTATCATTTTCAGTCAACGGACGTGCTTCACCACGCCCACCAGCAGCAAGGTTACCTCGCGTTTCACCATTTTGTGGGATACGCGCTAAACAATATGGAATTGGCTCACCATTGACCATCAGAATACGCTTATCTCCATCCACAATTTCAGGAATATAACGTTGCGCCATAATCGGTTGCTGCCCCATTTGAGTCAACATTTCCAAAGTTGAACCGATATTTGCCCCTGCAGCAGTTAAACGGAAAATCCCCATACCGCCCATCCCATCTAGCGGTTTTACAATCACATCTTGATGTTCAGCAATAAACTCTCGGATTAAACTTTGCTGTGAAGTTACCAAAGTCGGAACCTGCAGTTCTGGAAATTGTGTAGCGAACAGCTTTTCGTTACAGTCTCGCAAACTTTGAGGTTTATTGATAATCCAGGAACCTTCACGTTCCGCTTGTTCCAGAATATAAGTTGTATAAACAAAGTTCATATCAAAAGGTGGATCTTTACGCATGAGTACAACATCGTATGCGGCTAAAGATTCTTTCTGTTTTTCACCAAGTTCATAGTAATGATTATAATCCTCAAATACTTTAAGTGGTGAGATCAAACCAAAAGCTTTGCCTTGATCGATATATAAATCTTCCTGAAGTGCATACCCTAACTCATGACCGCGACGTGCAGCAGCCCAAAGCATTGCCATGGTCGAATCTTTTTTGAGGTTTACATTTTCGATGGGATCCATCACCACAAGTACGCGCATGATCTGTTCTCTATTTTATCAATGAAGCGATTATAACGAAGTTTAGTGAACGATCTACTGATCTATCAAAGGATCAATTGTATAAATTCAGAGAAGCTCCTTCCTATTTCTGCTGAGCACTAGAATTTGGATTCATATCAAACTACTAAAAAAAATAATAAAAAACGGCGCAATGAGCGTCAGGAAAAATCCACTGAGAATTGCAATTTGTACATCTAATGGTGAACAATTGTTTTTTACAAAGGGTAAAGTCGAGTCCATCGCCGTGGCACCACATACACCAATGATTGGCTTTGGATAACGCTGACCTAATAAATACAACAATGCAATCGCATAAAACTCTCGTACAAGATCTGTGATCAAAGCAAAAGTTCCCTGCTCAGGTCCTAAAACTTTAGCAACTAAAGGACCAGAAAGAGAGAACCAACCAAATCCACTCCCCATCACAACGAGTTCGACAAAAGATTGAGTCATGATATGACTCGTCAAATAAGCCCCAATAAACAGTGCAATGATTGAAAAAAATGGCACTTTGATATGATTCATAGTGAGGGCTTGAATTTTAATCGTTGACAAATCCACTCCGATTAAAAAAATCAACACATACAATAGTATCGCGCTTAACATTTCCCCTGATAAAGTCTTGGGTAATAGCCAATATAGCCCCATCCCGATCAACACCATTCCAATCGCAATCAAGCATTCGGTAATAGGTTTGAGCATATCCTTGAATGATTTTTGGTGCTCAGCCTTAAAGTGGCTACGATTAAATAAAAGTCCGAAGGTAATCACACTTAACACTGTTGAATAAATAAAAGCTTCAATTAATATTTTTGAACCAAGATCTTTATCAAACAATACACTGCCAAATTGAAAGCCAATAGAGATGAGAAGCAACCAAACCAAAAACGTAATTTGACCGACCAATATATTACGAACTTGAACGTTTGCAGCTTTACCTATGCCCCAACCCAATAAAAGAGAAATGAGAATAGGTAAAAGTGAAATTATTAAATTTTGAATCATAGTTATGCAGCACTTAATGTGTGAAGTATTCGATATAAGAATGTAAAGTTTGAAATTATAAATTTTTATTTGAAACTCAAATCAATAGCGCTCAAGGTCTATATTTATAATATTAGATAATTATCGAGTAGTGAAATTAAATTCTTATGTATTGTTACAACTTCAGATACGAATTACATCAAACGTTAACATCGTTGAATAAAACTGACAGGACTTGATATTCCAACAATAGGTACAAGTCCATGATTAAAATAATTTCTACACTCTGTTTACTCACTATCAGTTCAGTTACTTTAGCAGCAGGCAATCCTACACGAGTCGGTGATGTACTCGGTCGAGACCTCAACGTTCCAATTGTTGGTGCATTAGGGCATACAGGTGTATATGTAAGTTCAAACAATATTGTTCAAGTCATGAACAAAACGGCATATGTAGATGTGATTGAATATGTCAGCTTAAGTGGATTTAAAACTACAAAATATTGGGGAGCAAAGGCCAAAACAAGTTTTGGATATAAATCTCCTTACTCATCTGCTGCTAATCAAATCACTGCGATTTCAAATCAGCAACGACCTCATGTCGCTTACACGCTGTATTCAGCAACACCGAACCCAGCTGTGCAAGTCTGTTCACAATATAACTCCAACGGTGCTTGTAGCAAATATACATGGCAAAAGGGAACGTTCCGATGTGACAGCTTTACGAAATGGCTCTACACTCAGACAGGTAATGGTAATCTAGGAGGAAGCACACCGCGTGGAACTTTCAACAGTAGCTTACTCACAATTACACGAGTGTAAATAAATCATTCCCATTATATTGCCTTCACATCTCTGATGTTGAAGGCAACGACAGCTTAATATTATGAATAAGAAAAATATTTTTTTGGTTATTTTGATCTTCGTGATCTGTGCAGTAATTTTATGGGTGTATTTGAAATCGACAGCAGATACGACTCAAAGCATATCAAATCAAAACAATAATACTTCAACGCTAAAAAGCAATGAAGATCGTGCGACTAGCTTGTCTGAAAATAGTGCAGATATGGAACTCAACACTAGCAACCTACCCGTATGGGCAAAAAAGTTACTTCAACTGGATCAATCTACTGCGAATCGAGAAGAAAAAATACATGATTTAATTCAGCTCCTTGAACAAAACCAGCATGATGAAAATGCAATAGAAGAAATCCTGACTCAACTTACTTCTCTCAATCCTTTAGAAGCAACTGAACAAATTTTGCCATTTCTCACACATCAAAATCCTAAAATTCAAAGCTTAGCGATAGGCGCACTGAATAATGCGATGTTGCTGACTGATCGAGAACATGAACTCAAAAAATCCCTACCTGAAAATGATTTGATTCGACAGAAAATTAGTCACGCTTTAGAGCAACGTTTTCAGGATCCAACTTTAGATCCAAAGGTTAAACAAGTTCTTATTTCTAGCCTACCGCATACCGCATCTGTCCAAACTCAGCACAATCTTGCACAAGAACTTCTTCAACAAAATTCTATCTCACCAAACGAAGCACAATTTCTTTCTCAATATCTGCTAAATGGTCAGGGAAATAACACAACTTTAGAACAACTTGCGCATAAAAATCCGAAGATGATTGAAGACATTATTGCGAATTTAAATAATCAAATTGTCGACCAACCAGCTATTGTTGAAGTTCTGAATAATGATCAAAAAAAGCAACTACATAATTTTATCTTACAGCATCCACCAAGCTCGAAAGATGAAAGCTATGGATATAAAAATGATATATGGCGATTTTCTTTAAACCAACTTCAACAATAAATAAAAGTTAGACTGGTTTTATATGAATATTTTTCAAGCTTATAATTACATAAAATTTACATTTAAAATAATTAAATAACTTCTCACTCCTATTTTAACTATAAATCAACATAGATTTAATACATTAATCTTTTTTATTTTAAGCTAAATTAATATTACATTTTAATCATTCATGATTTCATTTTTTTAATCGTGATGACTAAATATTTAGCACTCCAATAATCATAGTTATAAATTTAATGAGGGCATTATGAAAATAGTTTTAATTGGTGCAACAGGCATGGCAGGTTCTCGTATTCTTGAAGAGCTTGTTTCACGTGGACACTACGTCAAAGCGATTGCGCGTAATACAAGCAAAGTTTCAGATACAGAGCGTGTGTTAACTGTAGATTTAGATTTAAATGATCAAGAAGCACTTGTAAATGAGCTGAAAGGTCAAGATGCTGTAATTAGTGCAGTACGTTTCCAAGGTCTTGATATCAATTCACTTCTTAATGCTATTCGTGAATCAAAAGTTAAACGTTATATTGTTGTTGGTGGCGCTGGCGGTTTAACTGTACCAAATCAAAATGTGCGTGTAATCGATACAGAAGACTTCCCTGATGCATATAAAGCTGAGGCGGAAGCAGGCATTCAGTTCTTTGACAAGTTAAAACAAGTGGACGACATTGACTGGACCTTTATTGCTCCTGCAGCGGAATTCGGTCCTGGTAAGCGAACTGGTGAATATCGCTCTGGTAAAGATGAACTTATCGTTGGTGAAGAAGGCAGTAAAATCTCTGCAGAAGATTTCGCAGTAGCGCTCAGTGATGAGCTTGAAAATAATAACCATATTCAAGAGCGCTTTAGCGTAGGTTATTAATATTCAATAATATAATAAAAAAGGAAGCTTAAGCTTCCTTTTTTATTATTTATTTCACTCTATGAAATATTTTAAATAAATGAGATGTATGAAATCTAAAGAGGTTGTAATATTCATATAAATAAAATTTAAAAATTAGTATTTTCATGAACTATCTTGAGTATTTTTTATATATTTTCACCGTCATTATTATGATTGCCACTCCAGGCCCTGTTATGATTTTGGTGGCCAGTGCAGGTGCAAAAGGCGGTTATCGAAAAGCATTACAGACTATTTTAGGTACTAATGTTGCCTCACTATGTTTAATTACCCTTTCAATTCTTGCACTTAAGGGTGTTCTGCATTTTAATGAGCATATTTTCAATGTCATCAAAGTCCTAGGATGTCTTTACATTGGCTATTTAGGTTTTGAAATTCTTAGAGAAACTTTTCAGCACAATCAAACTGCCTCTTCAAAGATCAAGCCGATCGATAGTGGTTTTTCCAAAGGTTTTTTAGTTGGTATTTCCAATCCTAAAGATATTATTTTCTTCACTGCTTTTTTTCCGCAGTTTATTCAAATTACGCCAAATATAGATTTAAGTTTGACGCTGTTAATCATCACATGGATCATTTTGGATTTTGTCGTACTATCTTTAGTCTATTTAGGGTTTAACGCTATTTCTCAACAACGTATTTATTCAAAAATCTTAGCCTTGTGTGGCGCGATCCTCATGACCATCGCTGGGTATGGGATATTCAGCACAGCGCTCTTTTATGAGTCTCTTTAACTTACTTAAACTACAATTTATGAATATATTTATTCCCGAGGTTTCTAATGATGCAACCCGCCATGATCGTCTTTTATTCAGAAGATAAAAATCATTGAGTAGATGATTCTTGCCTGCGATCAGGTTATACATTTGCATATGCCCCACCGTGGCAAAATCGTCCTTGAGCGATGAGGTAACAAGATCTGAATGAAAAGTTGGGCATAACGTAAAAATGTAATTTGTGTGATGCAGATAAGAATTTCGCATAAGGTGTATTATGTTAATTTTAGAAATATTTAATTATTAATAGTGACCATGAAAAGGATTGAATTATTTAAAGTTGCCTTAGAGCATTGTGAAAAATTATCTCAAAAATTTCCAGATTTAGAGGTTACATCATCAATTAGGAACCAACTTAAATATCTTATCTCTTGTGAAAGTACGAGTGGCATAGATAAATTAAAATTAGAGTCAATTATTATTGGTGTTCAAACAGCTAGAGAAATAGAGCCTTTGGATCTAGAAACTTCTGAAATTTTTTATCAAGTAGCTAATGAAGTTAGAATAATGTTAAGTGAATAGATATTTCAGAATTTTACAATGACCAGAAATGAGCTTATTAAATTATTGGAGCATATGGGAATTCATCATAGCAATTACTCTTTCGATGAAATCAAAAACTCTGAATGTATTAGTGTCTTAAAACAAAATGCAGAGTGGTGTGTTTATTACACTGAGAGGGATAAACCTGAACTAATATTTTCCTCGAAAAAAGAAAGTGATGCTTATGAATTTATAGCTAATGAGTTTAAAAGATGGGCGTCATAGAAACCTATTTAACATAATGACTGTTATACGAAATTAAAGGTAAGGGGCAATATTGCTCATAGCTTTAAGAACGTAATATTCTTTTTCTCCTACAGGAGCTACGTAATCTATAGCTTGCTTAGCAGCATCAACTCCCTCTAGTCGAGCAATTACCCAACTAGCTAGATAGACAGAAGATAAACACCCACCTGCTGTAGCAATATTGTCTTTAGCGAAAAATGGCTGATTTAGAACTGATGTACCAGACTCTATTACCCAGGGTTTTGTAGTGACATCGGTACATGCTGGAATATTATTGAGCAACCCTAGTTTTGAAAGAATTAATGTTCCAGAACATTGAGCACCTATTAGTTGCCGATTTGGATCTAGATTTAGTAGGCTCATTATGTCTTGATCTACTGCAATTTCTCGTGTCTTCATTCCACTTCCAATAAGGACTACATCCGCTTCATTGGCTTCTTCTAAAGAACAATGTGACTCTATTAAGACTCCATTCATGGAACGAATATATTTATTATCACTAGCTATACTGACTTTCCAATCAGGCTTTTTAATTCGATTTAAAATTCCTAAAGCAATGAATGAATCGAGTTCGTTAAATTGATCAAAAGTTAAAATAGTTATATGCATTTAATTAAGCCTTTTAAGGTCTGTGATACGGCTGCTTCATAGTTAAAATTAGCATATCTTATTTTTCAGACATAAAAAAAGCCCAACATCCTGTTGGGCTTTTTTACGTATTTGATGCGTTGGTATAACTCCTGTCGTACCTGCATATCCCATTGCTACGATTTCTTATTGTTATCTGGAGCATCCTGCTCTCTATGTGTTCATCATAGAAAATTGAGGGGGATTGGTATAGACGCAAAATACCTGAATGAATGTGAGCCAAGGCGTACAAAATTGATTAAAACTTATCCCGAAAGTTGTCCGCAGAAATTGGGGATGAATTTGATCTTAAAAGGCATATATCTTATAGGGAATTGCGTTTTTTGATCGTTTTTTAACCGATTTTATTGGCAAAAAATGACAAATATGCTCAAAAAGAAACCGACATGTTTCACAGTCGGTTTTTTTCTGTTTTTCGGAGTGGGTGGAAATTTTTAAGTATTTGATTTTAAATAATTATTTTAGCTTCATTTCGCATAACGCCCATTATGTTAAATGAGGCGGATTTATTTAATCCGCTTACCATTTTTATCGATGATTATTTCACCATCCTCTTTGGTAAAAGCTCCTAATTGAGGCGCAGACAAAATATCTAAAACGAGTTCAGATGGTCTACATAGTTTTACACCTAATTCAGTCACTACAAATGGACGGTTAATTAAAATTGGATACTCAACCATAAAATTAATGAGCTGTTCATTTGTCCAGTGCTGCTGATCCAACTTGAGCGTTTCAAAGGGTTCTACATTTTTACGAATGGATTCACGTACAGAAATCCCTGCTTTTTCAATTAAATTAATCAGTTCTCTCTTGCTCGGAGGGGTAAGAAGGTATTCAATAATTTCAGGTTCTTCTCCTGTATTTCGAATGAGAGCTAGTGTATTTCTTGATGTTCCACAAGCTGGGTTGTGATAGATCTTAACTTTCGATGACATTGGATTAACTCAGAACTTAATAATATTGCATTTATATATGGATATGCGTATATTCGCAATAGCATATATTGGAGTGTAGATGATGGATCAAGCAGATTTCTTTAAATGCCTATCTGACCCGACACGTTTGGATATTTTAAAAATTATTTTAGAAAGACAGAATGTATGTGTTTGTGAAATCACAGAGATCTTACAACTGAGCCAACCCAAAATTTCTCGTCACTTGGCTTTACTCCGTAACCTCTCAATTTTGCTAGATGAGCGTAAGGGACAATGGGTGTATTACCGATTAAATCCTGATTTACCAGAATGGGTAAATGAAGTGCTCAATGTCTTAAATGATGAAGTACTGAATAAACCTGCAAGCAACTTATCTATCTCTATGCAATGCGAGTAATTCAATGTCCGGATCAAAGCTCTCATTCTTAGATCGAAATCTAACGCTATGGATTTTCATTGCCATGGCATTAGGAGTAGGTATTGGTGTATTTTTTCCTCAAGCATCTGCGGTACTCGATCAATTAAGCATTAATTCAGTGAATATCCCTATCGCAATAGGGCTTATTTTGATGATGTATCCACCACTTGCCAAAGTAGACTATGCGACTTTGCCTAAAGTCTTTGAGGACAAGCGAACCCTTACATTATCTCTCGTTCAAAACTGGCTAATAGCACCTTGCTTAATGTTTAGTTTGGCAATCATTTTTTTACATGCCTATCCTGAATACATGACTGGCCTAATTCTCATAGGCTTAGCCCGATGTATTGCGATGGTCCTCGTCTGGAACGATCTGGCATGTGGGGATAATCAATATGTCGCTGCCTTAGTCGCGTTTAACAGTATCTTCCAGATCTTATTCTTTAGTACTTATGCTTGGTTATTCTTAACCTTCTTACCACCATTCTTTGGGGTAGAAGCACAAATCATTAATGTGAGCTTTTGGACAATTACCCATGCTGTTCTTATTTATCTAGGTATTCCGTTCTTACTTGGGTTTTTAACCCGACTGATTTTGGTTAAAAAGAATGGTTTGGCTTGGTATCAGGATAAATTTATCCCAAAGATTAGCCCAATCAGCCTTATTGCCCTTTTATTCACGATTGTAGCCATGTTCAGTCTTAAAGGTGGTGAAGTGGTTAGCCTTCCTCTAGATGTACTTAGGATCGCTATTCCTTTGACAATTTACTTTGTTGCGATGTTCTTCATCAGCTTCTTTATGAGTAAGTGGATGGGTAACGATTATCCTAAAACAACTGCTATTTCCTTTACTGCGGCAGGCAACAATTTTGAATTAGCACTGGCTGTAGCGATTGCCACTTTTGGATTAGCTTCACCTGTGGCTTTCACAACAGTGATTGGACCGCTTGTTGAAGTGCCTGTATTGATTGCCTTAGTGACAGTTTCGCTATGGCTGAGAAAAAAAGTGTTTAAAGAGGCATGAAGCTAATGAACTTACCAAATATTGATCTTAGTCTTTTGGAAAAACCGACTTTAGAAAAAGTTCAAGCAAAGAACCTTGAACATCCTCCAAGAATACTGCTTCTGTATGGCTCAAATCGTGATCGATCATATAGCCGTTTAGCTGTTCAGGAAGCTGGTCGAATTCTTGAATATTTTGGTGCGGAAGTGAAAATCTTCCATCCAAAAGGGCTACCTCTGCCTGAAGATGGTGATATGCAACATCCAAAGGTCAAAGAACTGCATGAGCTATTAGCATGGTCAGAGGGCATGGTTTGGTGTTCTCCTGAGCGTCATGGCTCAATGAGTTCAATATTAAAAGCTCAAATTGATTGGATTCCATTAGCAGCGGGTGCAATCCGTGCAACGCAAGGTAAAACCTTAGCTGTAATGCAAGTGTGTGGAGGTTCACAATCCTTTAATGCTGTAAATCAATTACGTATTTTAGGGCGTTGGATGCGTATGATCACAATACCAAACCAGTCATCAGTTCCTAAAGCATTTCTTGAGTTTGAAGATGATGGTCGTATGAAACCTTCTTCTTATTACACGAGGATCGTCGATGTGATGGAAGAACTTTATAAGTTTACGCTTTTAACTAGGGGACAGTCCTCATATCTAACTGATCGCTACTCTGAACGTGTAGAAAGTGCGGAAGAGCTTTCAAAGCGTGTGAATCAAAAGAGTATTTAAATTTCCTAAAATTAACATAATACACCTTATGCGAAATGATTTTTTATTAAATACAAATCAACAACTTATATCGATATAAAAGCCCAGACCTATAGATCTGGGCTTTTTTATAGATTCTTCAAGTTCCACGCTTATTTATTAAGCAATGTTTCACATTAATATTAAGTAGAACTTTATAAGACTTAGATTCCGTACTTCACACGGTACGCTTCCATTTTCGCTAAAGCATCTTTGTCGCCTTTAGCATCTAAGTAATCCATTAAATCTTTCATTGTGATAAGCGCATGTACAGGAATTTCAAGCTCTTTTTGAACTTCTTGAATCGCAGACAATTCACCTTGACCTTTTTCTTGACGGTCAAGCGCAACCAATACACCCGCTATTTGCGCGCCTGCATTTTTTAAAATGGTCACAACTTCACGAATGGCTGTACCCGCAGTGATCACATCATCAATGATCCATACCTTTTTACCTTCAACTGAAGCACCAACTAAAACACCACCCTCACCGTGATCTTTAGCTTCTTTACGGTTGAAGCCCCAAGGTACACTTACACCGTGGTTTTGTGACAATGCCACAGCCGTTGCAGCGACAAATGGAATCCCTTTATACGCAGGACCAAAAATCACTTCAACATTATCACATTCAGTTAATTTTGCTGCATAGCCAGAAGCCAAGCCAGTTAAGGCTTCACCGTCATTTAACAAACCGGCGTTGAAAAAATAAGGACTCACACGACCTGATTTTAAAGTAAACTCACCAAATTTAAGCACACCACGTGATAATGCCAGTTCGATAAAAGCTTGTGGATTAAATGCCGCTTGCGCTGTCATGAGGTGCTCCATTTATTAAATTGAGGTTAAACTCGAGCATGATACCAAAGAGTAGCTATCCTAGTGATCAAAAAATTTTACGTGTCGTATCAATCAACGTAAATGGTCTTCGTTCTGCAGAAAAAAAAGGAATTTTTGACTGGATGGCAACTTCAGATGCCGATGTCATTTGCATGCAAGAATCCCGTATTACACACGAACAATGGACAGATAAATTTAAGCCAGAAGGTTGGTATACACACCTATTCCCAGCTGAGCGTCCTGGCTATGCTGGTACCGCAATCTATAGTCGTTTGCCGTTTATCTCAGTTACCGATGGTCTGGGTTTTGAATTGGCTGATTCACAAGGTCGTTTTATCTCAGCAGAATTTGATCTAGGCTTAGAGAAAACAGCTCATATTTGCTCACTCTATTTACCATCAGGTTCTTCTGGTGAAGAAGCACAAGCCCGTAAAGATCACTTTCTAAATGAATACAAGCAGATCTTGAAACAATGGCGTGATGAAGGTAAATCTGTGATTGTTTGCGGTGACTACAATATCGTACATAAACGCATTGATATTAAGAACTGGTCAGGCAATCAAAAAGCTTCAGGTTGTTTACCACATGAACGTGCATGGCTCGATCATATTTATGATGATCTAGGCTATGTCGATACCTTCCGTGAAGTGCGTAAAGAAGCAGAACTTTATTCATGGTGGTCAAACCGAGGACAAGCCCGTGCCAAGAACGTGGGTTGGCGGATTGACTATCAAGCTTGCTCACCAGATTGGAAAGATCGTACTGTGAATGCATGGGTATATAAAGAAACGTGGTTTAGTGATCATGCCCCTGTCATTATCGATTATAAAATTTAGTGCCGTGCAAACTGAGTGAACAACTGTTTACTAAATGCACGCTAATTGCTCACAAATCTTGTCGTGTTAACGTATTTTTATTCCGACTAATTCAGTGCATTATTGTCGCACGGCACAGGGACATGTCAGGATGACAATAGGGATTGGAAGCCGTAGGATGAAAAGAAAATAAATTTCGGTTTATTTTCCAAGGATGAAGACATTGGACGTTGAATTGAGACCCGCATGATCAGGATGATTTAATGCGGGTTTTCTCTATTTAAAAGATCAATACAAATTTTAAGATAAGAAATTTTCCACCATTTTATTGATAACCACCATGAAGCCACACTGTAGATTTCAAACCTATTTAAAATATTCTGATCACATGTATGTTTTTGCGTAAATTTTGCTAAGCTCTAAACTGATCACAATGAATAAGACTGTTAGAGATGATTAAAGTTTACGGCATTAAAAATTGCAACTCGATGAAAAAAGCATTCGATTTACTCAATGAGTTGGGGCTTAGTTATGAGTTCCACGATTATAAGAAACAAGGTATTGATGCTGAAACAGTACAAAAATGGCTAAAGGATCTTGGTGCTGAACTTGTCCTCAATAAAAAGGGAACGACTTGGCGTAAATTGTCTGAGGAAGATCAACAAATTGCCCTTGCATCTGAACAGGGTTTGATTGAAGCACTGACTACACATACGAGCCTTATTAAAAGACCAGTGATCACTACTGAATCAGGCTATGTAGTAGGTTTTGATGAGAATGCGATAAAAGCATTAAAGAAATAAGAAATAAAAAAAGCCGAGCAACTACTCGGCTTTTTTATGAATCTTAAATTAGTTCACGCGTACCCAAGTTTGGTTACGACCAAGCGCTGATACGCCGATGAAACCACGAAGTTCGAGCTTTTGACCACCGTCTTTCAATGAACCCTTCAATTTGTAAGTTTTTCCAGATTGTGGGTCTAAGATTGAACCACCATCGTAATTCGTTCCACCTACATTTTTAAGACCCTTCACAATGGTTAAACCTTTTAAAGATTTCTTGTGATAGGGACCTTCACAGTTCGTACATGAATTTTCTTGACCCGGTGTGACAACACTCTGAATCGTTGCATTCAATGTTCCATTTGGCTGTTCAGTGAATTTTACAAAAGCTTTAGCTTTTTTAGTTTTCTCATCAATCGTATTCCACACGGTACCATTGAGTGGATCTGCAGCATTTGCAAATACTGCTGAAGCGAGTAATCCTAACGCTAGTGCAATTTTTTTCATTGTTTTTTGTTTCCCTTGCTGAATTGACTTTAATATTATTAAAAATTGATAACATTTAAGCAATTTTTGAATGTGACTATTTAGTGTACCATTGTAATGCTGTGTGCTGATAATAAACATAATTTCATTAATATGGAAAAACAATGAAGATCAATCCGGTTTTGAAACAATACATAACAGAGTCTTTTTTAAAAACGAGTCTTCGCTTTCCGAGTCGCTTTAATCTTCCCCCCACCGTACTTCGTGTTGCCTTAGAGCAGATGACGCGTGTTTTTCCACAGTCCAAAGATGTCAGTATTCGAAAACTAAGAATCGCAGGTATTCGTGCCGAAGAAATTTTGCCTCAACCTGAAACGACTCAGCTCATTTTTCACATTCATGGTGGCGCATTCTTTTTAGGATCGTTAAATACACATCGCGCATTGATGACTGAAATGGCACTTCGGACTCAAATGCAAGTGCTACATATCGATTACCCTCTTTCACCTGAACAACGTTTCCCCGATCTCGGAGAAGCAATCTATGATGTGTACCAATTATTGGTAGAGCAAGGTGCTCAACCGAAAGATATTATTTTATCTGGCGATTCTTGTGGTGCCAATTTAGCACTTGCACTGGCTTTACGTTTAAAAGAAGAAAATCCAAAACTTCTTCCAAGTGGCTTGATTTTAATGTCACCCTTTCTTGACTTAACTTTGACCAGTGAATCTCTACGCTACAATCAAAAGCATGATGCTTTATTGTCAATTGAAGCTTTAGAAGCAGGCATAAATCATTATGTTCCTAAAGGTGTAGATGTCTCAATTCCCGAAATTTCCCCAATTTTTGGAGATCTCAAAGGATTGCCACCGACATTGGTTCAGGTGGGTTCAAAAGAAATTTTGTTAGACGACTCTACGCGATTTGAAGAAAAGGCTAAAGCAGCTGGAGTGGATGTTGAGTTTAAGTTATACACCGGTATGTGGCATAACTTCCAAATGTTTAGCGCTTGGTTTGATGAAGCAAAGCAAGCTTTGACCGATATCGCAGAGTTTGCCCATCGTTTGGATAAAGACTGATTGAATCAAAACTGAAGTAAACATAAAAAAGAGTAGCGTAAGCTACTCCTTTTTTATTCATTTAGAATAAGTATGAGACACCAAATCCACCATGATAACTTCGATCGGATCCACTTAGGTCTACACCGATGCTTGCATCTAACTGCGCACGATCATTCAAGGCATAGATTAAACCAGATGCCAGTCCATACTCTCGCTCTTGGCTTTCTTTCTTGGTAAATACTGCTTCAGAATAGCCCGATAAATTACCCACGATTTTATACCCAATAGTAGGTACAGCAGTCACCGACCAGTCACTATTTTGAGCCGAATAGAACATTCCTATTCCTGTCGTTACAGTATCGTTATATTGATACTCAACAGATGATCCCAAGGTATAAATATCATCAACATGGGTAAAACGATCATTTCCTGTTGCGGTTTTAGCTTGCGCCAAAATAGCCATTTTCAGTTGATCATCTTGTAAGTCAACGTGATGCTTAATCCCAACAGAAACATCACCTAAACCATCATGGTCATCAGTTCGATTTTGGATTCGGGTCCGCTCCCACGCTGGGCCATCCCAACCCAATTGAAGCTCAGTATTCTTACTCAATCCCGTACGCAACAGGACATCAGCATTGAGTCGCAATGATTTATTTTTAAAACCATTTTCAGTACTTTCAACATACTGTGCAGTTGGAAGTCCCTGCTCCCATGCCAATTGACCTACGGGCGTAATGCCTGTGCTGAAACTCGTACCAGGTCGATCGAAGGCAAAATCTGCAGCCATCGCACTTACACTCGCAGTTGAGCAAAGTATCAAGCTCAGTTGTTTTAATTTTGTCATGGGGCACCCAAATTAATTTAATTCTTTCGTCATTTTTGCGCCACGGCTACGTAATAACTCGAGTGTCTCACGTTCTTCCGGTAAAGCCTGTGACCAATCAATGGTATCAAAATCGCAGTCGAAAAATAAATCACTAATTGAACTCAGAATGGTATTCCCCTCATCGTCTTTGGTATTAGGATCAACTTGATGATCAAGTAAGCGTTGAACTGCAGGCACACATGCAGCACTCGCAGCATCCCAAAGTGGGCCGTAACATTCCTCTGCATCCCATAAATGGAAATTAGCTTTCGCTGCAATCAGTGCATCTAGAATATCAAGATGTACTTGTAATTTCTGTTGTTTTTCTTCTGTTGAAAGCGCATTTCCTTGCTCATACGCTTCACAAATTTCTTCCCACCATTGAAATAAAGTATCTGACCATACTGAAACCGCAGGGCCTTTCTCTCCTGCGATAAAGTTTGGATCTAAACCTTCTGCTAACAGGCGCTGTACCTGTGCTAGGTCTAATTCTTCTAAGGCCTGTAAAAACACTTGTTGATGTGCTGTTAGCATTTACTTTCTCTACTATTTATCTATATCCACATTATGCCTAATAATGCAGATCATTATTCAATTAAATAAATCAAAACTGTTCATTCAAAATTTTATTCAAAAAAAAAGCCCCGAAGGGCTTTTTGCTATTCCACGTCCACTTCATCTTCTTTCAGTTGGATGGGCGCTCCACGAGGGTTCTCTTTTTTCTCGAATACATGTTCAAGACTACGCTTTAATCGGTCGATCGCACCATGAATCGCTGTGTCAATATTATGACCTCTGTGATTGACCACGACTGGCTTTAATCCAGCTGGGCGAGCTTCGATCATACATTGAATATCGTCTGCACCACCTTTATGGGCATTTTCATCACTTAAATGAACCGAAAAATGGGTAATTCTTTCACTATGGCGTTGAAACTCTGTATTTAGTTCTGCACGTACATAATCAATTAATCGCTCACTGTTTTGAATATTCTTATCTGTACGGATTTCTATGTTCATAAATATCATCCTCACTCTTCTTCTGAATCATTTTTGTGCAAAACTTTTTATCTTGGCACGTTTGTAGCTTGCAATCTAATTGCATCGAACATCTTCAATTGCTGTTTGGAATACGTCCCTCCACATTGAATGATGAACACTTTTGAGTCTGCAGAATCGTGTCCTTATACTTTGAATATCGGGCCTAACTCAAAAATATGCAAGTGGTATTTTAAAAAATTAATAAAAGGATTACTCATTGTGACAAGTACTTACTTACGCGGACAGGCGCTTATTGATTCGATTCAAAATGCACCTTATTCCAGAGACTTAAGAGGTTATGGGGCGAATCCACCTCATCCTCATTGGCCTAATCAAGCGCGTATCGCAGTGCAATTTGTCTTAAATTATGAAGAAGGTGGTGAAAACCACATTGAGCACGGTGATCAAGGTTCAGAGCAATTTTTATCTGAAATCGTTGGTGCTGCCAGTTTTAATGCTAAGCATATGTCAATGGATTCTATGTATGAGTATGGGTCAAGAGTCGGTTTTTGGCGTATTCATAATGAGTTCAAGAAACGTCAATTACCCATGACTATTTTTGGTGTGGGAATGGCTTTGGCACGTCATCCAGATGTGGTCGAAGCAATTAAATCTGCGGATTACGATGTGGTATCTCATGGTCAACGTTGGTTGCATTATCAGAATATGGATATTGAGACCGAAAGGCAGCATATGGATCAAGCCATTAGTGTACTTGAAACGCTATTCGGACAAGCCCCAATCGGTTGGTACACAGGTCGAGATAGTCCCAACACACGTCAACTTTTAACTGAATTTCCTCAAATCAAATACGACTGCGATTATTACGGCGATGATTTACCTTTTTGGACACAGCTCACCCATCCGAATGGCGAGCTGCATCCGCATTTAATTATTCCTTATACCCTGGACACCAACGACATGAAGTTTAGTTCAGCAGGTGGCTTCAATCATGGTGAACAGTTTTATCAATATCTAAAGGATGCCTTTGATGTCTTGTATGCCGAAGGGGGAACTGCACCAAAAATGATGTCTATTGGGATGCACTGCCGTCTTTTAGGACGCCCAGGACGCTTCAAGGCACTACAACAGTTCTTAGACTATGTTCAATCTCATGAACATGTTTGGATTTGTCGTCGTGGAGATATTGCGCAACATTGGATCGATCATTTCGCACCATAATTTCACATTCACGAGAAAAAGAGTGCTTTATAAGGTGCTCTTTTGATCTTTTTTCAGTCACTTTTTCCACCAAATCTACGTTGGCATTGTTATTGCAATTTAAGCCTAAAGTTTCAATGTATAGGTTTGAATTGTGTTGCTTTCAGAATTTAATCAAACATCTGTTGAACATCAGAAAGCATTTTTATTGCAATGTGTTCATATCCCACGATGGGGCGAGGAAATCATTCATTACGGTCCTTTTGACACACGAGAAGGACTATTAAAGTATGCTGAACAACATGCCATTACATGGACATGGGATGAAATTTTAGCAGCCCTAAATACACACCCAAGGATTGGCGAAAGAAAAGCAAAACTTGAATTATCAGAACAAGAACAAACTTTTTCAAGGCGTGAACAAGCACGCATCACACATGATCAAGAAGTTCTAGATGCGTTATATAAAGGCAACTTGGCCTATGAAAAAAAATTCGGTTTTATTTTTCTGATTAAAGCTTCTGGTTTGAAGAGTGAAGAGATTCTGACTGCATTGGAATACCGCTTGCTAAACGATTTTGAGACTGAAAAAAGAATCGTCCAGCGCCAACTTTTAGAAATTGCTTTACTGCGCCTCTCACAGGAAATTCAAGCATGATCAGCTCACATATTTTAGATACCCACCTTGGACGTCCTGCAAGTAATGTTGAAGTTAAGCTTTTTTCTGCGTCTGGAGAGTTATTAGCGATAGCCAAAACCAATTCTGATGGACGTGTGACAGCAGCAGATTTTGGACTCGATCAAATTGATGTCGCTGAATACAGCATCGAATTTATGACGCAAGCTTATTTCTCAGCGCAGAACATCCCAACTTTTTTTCCAAAAGCCGTCATTCATTTTTCAGTAAACGATGCTCACCAACATTATCACATTCCCTTGCTCATTAGCCCTTATGCCTACTCCACCTATCGTGGCAGCTGAGCACTCGCAAATTTAAAATATAGAGGGATTTATTATGACTGCACACGAACAACAACAATCACCCGAACATGAATATCTTGGTGCTGGTAAAAGTGCTGCTTATGGCTTACAACATGTTTTAACCATGTATGGTGGTATTATAGCGCCTCCTCTGATCGTGGGTACGGCTGCAGGCTTATCAGGTATGGAAATTGGGCTACTCATCGCTGCTGCTTTATTTGTCGGTGGCTTAGCGACAATTTTACAAACCATAGGCGTTAAACATATTGGCGCACAATTGCCCTTGGTTCAGGGTGTCTCTTTTGCTGGTGTAGCCACAATGGTCGCAATTGTCACCACAGGTGGCGGATTACAGGCAGTCTATGGTGCCGTCATTGTGGCATCCCTTTTAGGTTTTTTCTTAGCGCCCTACTTCTCTAAAATTATTCGATTTTTTCCCCCAGTTGTTACAGGCTGTGTAATTACAATCATAGGCTTATCACTCCTGCCAGTTGCTGTGCGTTGGATGATGGGCGGCAATAAAAGTGCACCTGATTGGGGAAGTGCTGAAAATATTTGTTTAGCGTTAGCGACGCTTGCAATTGTCATAATATTGAATATGGCTGGCAGTGCCACAATTCGACGCCTTTCAATTTTACTGGCAATTATTCTTGGCACTGTCTTAGCATTTATGTTTGGCTTTGGTGATTTTAGCAAAGTTGGGGAAGGTCATTGGTTACAGGTTCCTAGCTTCTTTGCATTTGGTATGCCGACCTTTGAGTTTACAGCAATACTTTCCATGATCATTGTTACCCTCGTGATTATGACTGAGACTACAGCTGATATTATTGCAGTCGGTGAAATTATCGGTACCGATGTAGATTCAAAACGTATTTCAGATGGTCTACGCGCAGATATGTTATCAAGTGCAGCAGCACCGATCTTTGGTTCATTTATGCAAAGTGCGTTTGCGCAAAACGTTGGTTTAGTTGCAATAACAGGGATTAAAAGTCGCTATGTTGTCGCTGCTGGCGGGATAATTCTGGTCGTACTTGGATTACTCCCAGTGATGGGGCGTTTTATTGCAGCGATTCCTGTGCCTGTACTTGGGGGTGCTGGCCTTGTTTTATTTGGTACAGTAGCCGCGAGTGGTATCCGTACACTGGCAAAAATTGATTATAACGATCAGAAAAACTTAATTATTGTCGCGACTTCCATTGCTGCAGGAATGGTACCCATTATTGACCATTCGTTCTATTCCGACTTCCCAAAATGGGTCCAAACCTTGTTCCATTCGGGTATTAGCTCAACCTGCTTAATGGCGATAATCCTCAATATATTATTTAATCACTTAAAATTATTTGGACCGAAAATTAGTATTAAAAGTAAACAAATAATTGATTCTCATCATTAATTTAAACCATCTTTGTATCAATGCCTGCATACGTGGGCATTAATTTTTCCTTTCATCCACTTTTGGCTTTATTTTTGCAAAAGAATCGTTATTCTGTTACCGCTTTCTCTGGGGATTCTTTTATGAAACTTAATCAAATCGCAGCACTTTGCGCATTAGCTTCTACAGCAGCGTTTACTCAAGCAAGTCCAATTGTTTGGCAAGATTTCAGCCTAACTGGTCTTTATGGCGATAACTACCTAAACCCTTTCTCTCAACAAGAAGGTGAACGCTATACCATCACTGCTGAATATGCTGCAAAGCTTAAGTACTCGGATGTTTTCTTTTTCGTCGATCAACAATGGGGCGGAAAAGATGGCGACTCAACTTACCTTGAATTAGCTCCACGATTAAGTTTAAGTGAAGTTTCTGGCCAAAAACTAAGCGCTGGTCCAATCAAAGATGTATTGATTGCAACGACTTGGGAACACAACGCTGGTTATAACAACAATACTGAGTTCAATAACTTCTTGTATGGCGTAGGCTTTGCTTTAGATATTCCTTACACGCAATATGCAAATATTAACTTCTATCGAGTTGACAATGACTTGACTGAAGATGACTACCAAATGACGATCACTTACGCTGTTCCATTCAAGCTAGGCAATGAAGAATTCTTGGCAGATGCATTCCTTGATTGGTCTACAAATGAAGGTCCTGGTCATGCGAGTGAATTGAACTGGACAAGCCAATATAAATGGAATGTTGGTAAACATATCTCTCCAAAAACCAAATTGTATGTAGGTGTTGAACACTCTGTTTGGAACAATAAATTCGGTCAAAAAGGTCAAGACCAAAACGATGTAAGCGCATTGGTTAAATATCATTTCTAATTGATATTTATAATAAAAAAGCAAGACTAGTGTCTTGCTTTTTTTATACTCAATAATCAAAATAAAGTTATAAATACTGACGATTAGAATAAAAAATGTCTTTTAAAATTCGTTTCGCAACTGAACAGGATTTAACTCAAATCCAAGATATTTACAACGATGAAATTCTGAATGGTTTTGCAACATGGAATGAGCAAGATCAAGACATTTATTATTATCAGAATTGGTATCGTCAGCATCTAATAGATCATTTCCCTATTTTTGTGGTTGAAAACGAACTGACCCAACAAATTGCAGGTTATGCTGAATATAGTACATTTAGAGCGATCAGTGGTTTTAGACAAACTGTCGAACACTCTGTGTATATTCATCCCAATTTTACACGTTTGGGTTTAGGCAAAGCTTTACTCCAACATTTAATTCAACACGCAAGCCAACATAAAATTCATGTCATGATCGCTGCTATAGATCATGAAAATTTTGCATCCATCAAATTACATGAATACTTTGGATTTAAACAAACAGGCTATTTACCAGAAGTCGGACAAAAATTTGGATCTTGGCGCAATCTCGTCTTATTCCAACTGAATCTAAATACTTAAAAAGGGCATTTAGCCCTTTTATTTAAAATCTCTTAATCCAAAGGATTTCCAACAATATTACTGATAATACCTTTCATAATATGAGGTCCTTGTTCTTTTCTTAAGTCCTCATACCATTCACGAGTAATCGATTCGTCTTTCATATGCGTCACATCACAACGTTTACGCGCTCTCAATACCATTTCAGCAGTGCGTTCATTACGTTTGTTTTGATAACGTCTTAACGCATCCTGAATTCCCAATGTATTAATCTGTAATGCCCGAGCCAAATAAATGGCATCTTCCATCGCTTGGCAACCGCCCTGCCCAATATCAGGTGTTGTACTATGTGCTGCATCGCCAACAATCACCACTCGCCCTTTATAGAAATCTGCAAATGGTTCTATATCATGGATTTCAACACGATTGGT
Source organism: Acinetobacter sp. ANC_7588 (assembly GCF_056783995.1). NCBI lineage: Bacteria > Pseudomonadati > Pseudomonadota > Gammaproteobacteria > Moraxellales > Moraxellaceae > Acinetobacter > Acinetobacter sp. ANC_7588. The sequence continues at coordinate 138,226 of NZ_JBWYIU010000004.1, forward strand.
TCGCTGTTCATCAATAGCATCAATCAATGTTTGTACTTGCGGACACCAACCGTCAAAATATTGTTTTAGTAATTTTTTATACTGAGTACGATCATTTTCCAAACCTAATTCAAGTGGTACATCAAAGAAGAAATAAAAACGATTACCTGCGACTGGCATTAAAGAAGCTCGCTTCCCTTCTCCTACAAAGGTGGTCCACTGATCAGCAGGTGCCAGCGACTCAGAAATTTCGACCAACCCATTCCAATTCACATAACCTGCATAACGACGCTCAACTTGCTCACCTAAAACATAGGCACGCGTGATCGAATGAGTGCCATCCGCGCCGACCAATAAATCCGTGGTGATTTCTGTTCCGTCAGCAAAATGGATTTTGACGTCATCACCTTGATCCTCAAGTCCGATCATTTTTTTTGCAAGATGAATATCTTCACGTCCAAACTCATCCATTAACATATTTTGTAATTCAGCGCGAGAAACAGGATAAGGTCGCTGCCCGACTTCTTCAATCAATGGATATAAACTAAATTGCGTCATGACATCACCCGTGAGCCCATCGACATAAGCAAGGTGATCCATTTTCCCACCAAGTTGAGCGACTTGATCCGTGAGTCCTAGATAGTTCAAACATTTCACACCATTTGACCACAATGAAATCGCAGCACCCACGGGTAAAATTTTTTCAGTTTGTTCATATATTGAAACTTGATGACCAAATTTCTTCAGCGCAATTCCGGTCGTTAATCCTGCCATTCCGGCACCAATAATGGTGATATTCATTTTTACTTCCACAATTTTTTTTGCTTTAACCCACTGCTTAAAGCGAAAAACGTGCCATTTCCACCAATATAGCGCTACATAAGTGCAAGGTTGGCACATGCTGTGCATTCTTTTTAAAGCCCTTAAGCAGATGCGACATAACAACGCATTACGATTCTAAGAATGCATTCTTTTGATAAGAATCAAGTTTTAAAGTAATAATGGAAGATGACATGGCAACACTATTGGCACCGGAATTTGAAATCCCTACTCATTTACAGCAACTTACTAACCTTGCAGATGCCCGAATTGGTGCAAAAGTCACAACATGTTCTGATGATTTTTTTGCTGAAGCTCAACGTATGCTTCAGTTTGATGCGCCTATCTTTGTAGAAGGTAAATTTGATGATCATGGCAAGTGGATGGATGGATGGGAAACCCGTCGTAAGCGTCACAGTGGTTATGATTGGGCGATTGTTCAGTTAGGTGTTGCAGGTAAAATTAAAGCACTCGATATTGATACTACTTTTTTTAGTGGTAATTATCCCGCTTCTGCTTCAGTAGAAGGGTGTTATGCACCAAATGAAAACTTGGATGATGCTGAATGGCACCAAATTTTACCAAATAGTATATTGGGACCAAGTCAGCACCATGTCTTTGAAGTTTCAATGAATCAGATCTTTACCCATCTTCGTTTAAATATTTTTCCAGATGGGGGTATCGCACGATTCCGCGTATATGGTGAAGTCAGCGTTAAAATCCAAGATCAAAGCCAAACCCTCGACCTGCTTGCACTTGAAAATGGTGGACGTGTTATTGCCTATAGTGATGCACACTTCGGACATCCACGTAATCTGATCAATCCAGGACGTGGGGTTAATATGGGTGATGGTTGGGAAACCGCACGCCGTCGTGCACCCGGTTTCGACTGGTGTATTTTAGCTTTAGGGCAAGCTGGTCACATTGAAAAGATCGAGATTGATACAGCCCACTTTAAAGGAAATTATCCTGCTGAAGTGTCCATTCAAGCCATTTATATAGAAGATGCAACGGATCCTCAATTGATTCCACAAAGTATGTTTTGGCCTTTCTTATTAGATGCTCAACCAATGCAAATGGATCACATTCATAACTTTGTAAATGAAGTATTGGGACACGAAAAAATTTCTCATATTCGGGTGAATATGATTCCTGATGGAGGGATTAGCCGTATACGCCTCTGGGGTAAAGTAAATCCTTAGTTGAGCATTTGTTACTTTTAAAGTGATCTTATTTTGACTGCATTTTCGACACAATTCTAAATTGAAAATGCAGTATCTTTTTAGCGAATTTTATGATGCATACCATTACCCTACAACCTTTAACCTCCGAAAATTTTGCACCTTTTGGTGACGTCATTGCTTGCCAAGGAAATGATTATTTTCATATTAACGATGCGCATACAGAGCGCTATCATGCTTTAGTGACCACTGAAATTATTGGCGATGCCAAAGCCGGGATTAGTATTTTTCGAAATATTCAAAGTACCAATATTCCGTTCAAAATTTCGATGCTTGAACGTCATCCTCATGGATCACAAGCTTTCATCCCGATGCAGGGACAAAAGTTTTTAGTAGTGGTTGCACCAAACTTAAATGCGGATCAGCCCGATATTTCAAACCTACAAGCTTTTATAACCAATGGCTCTCAAGGTGTGAACTATCGGGCGGGGACTTGGCATCATCCACTTTTAACATTGGAAAGTCCGAGTGATTTTGCAGTGGTGGATCGGATTGGCAGTGGACCTAATTGTGATGTGTTTCAGTTTGATTTTTTTAAAATAATTGATCGATAATGTTATTTGGTATGCATAAATTCTGAGCTAATATCGCACTGTACAATATAAAATATACTAGAGGGAATAATGGCGAAGTTCCTAAATACCAGTGCTACTAACTTTTATCTTGAAGAACTCATAAAAAATGCAAAGGAGCGCTTGATTCTAATCAGTCCTTATCTTCGACTAAATGATCGAATTAAAGAATTATTAGAAGATAAAGATCGTCTAAAAATTGATATTCGAATCGTGTATGGGAAAAGTGATTTACACCCTGAAGAAATTAAATGGCTGCAAAAGCTTGATTACGTCCGTCTCAGTTTTTGTAAAAACTTACACGCTAAATGCTACCTAAACGAAGGTGAATGTATTATTTCAAGCCTCAACCTATATGAGTTTAGCCAAGTTAATAATAATGAAATGGGTATTTTAGTCCGTAAATACGAAGATGATGAAGTGTTTAAAGAAGCTTATGAAGAAGCGCAGCGGATTATCCGTATTAGTGAAGAAGTTCGAATTACCTTAGATGAAGTTAAATCGGATAATACAGAACCTGAGCATATAGCTGATAACGAATCTGAGAGTAGCAAATTTAGCAAATTAACTTCAGCAAAACTTGCTGCAAAAGTTGGTTTAAAAACACCTGTTTTATTAGAAAAATTAGTTTCCAAGGGTTATCTCAAACTTGAAAATGAGAAGCATTTTTTAACGGATGCAGGCAAAGCAGCTGGGGGGGAATTTAGATCAGGTCAATTCGGAATTTATTTTTTATGGGATGAAAATTTAGAAATATAAACATCATGTTAATCAAAAAATTAATCTCCAACAGTATTTGGCATTGATTAGGCTTAAAGGAGTTATATCGATTTTCTTTAAGCCATGTTTAATTTTGACAAGCTGACATCACATGTAATACCGCAGCAGTTCTCGTTTCCACAAACAGCTTCTCAAAAACATGCTCTAAATGTTTATTGACGGTGCGTGGACTCAACTCCAAAATTTCTGCAATATCTCGGTTGGTTTTGCCAAGCGTTACCCAATGCATAACTTCAGCCTCACGTGGTGTTAAATTCGGACAAGCTTGAGCGATCTCTTCAACACTTGGCATGTGTGTTTGCTCTTTGAGCTGAACCAAAACATGTTTAGGTAATTGTCCTTCTTTCAGCTTGGTCAATAAATTTAATTGTAATTGCTGATGCCCATGACCATATTGACCATGTAGCATTTCTTCTTGATAAGATTGCTGGAAAAGTGCTTTTAACCACTGATTTATACTCTTTCTAAAATGAGTAATATCAATTCCATGTTGCGTTAATAAACCTTGCACTACAGGTGTCTGCCAAATAATTTCCCCATCCATATTCATCGACAAAATTGCACTGCCTGTTGCATCGAGCATTTGTTTCTGTTGGTGCATTAAACGGGCTTGCAGTAAATGCGTTTTGACACGTGCTTGTACTTCATCGATATTCAGTGGCTTTGTCACATAATCTACGCCCCCGACTTGAAAGCCTTTTACAATATGTTCGGTTTCCGTCAAACCCGTCATAAATATGACAGGGATGTGCTCAGTCATTGGACTCGCTTTAAGCTGGATACAGGTTTCAAAACCATCAATCTCAGGCATACTCCCATCCAATAAAATCATATCTGGCTGTGAACGGTGCGCAATTTCAATAGCAGTAAAACCATTGGTGGCAACTAAGACCTGATAGCCTGCTTGATCAAGACTTTCATGTAATAAACTTAGATTTTCAGGAATATCATCCACAATTAAAATACTTTCTAACATAGCTTAACTCCCTTCCAAATCAGATCTGATATCAGATAGGTGCTCGTGTAATCGTTGTAATGCACGTTGGGTATCGAAGCGTTGAATATCAAATTCTATGTGCTGCCATATAGAAGGATCACAGACATTGAGTTTCTTGCAAATTTCGAGCATCTCTTTGGCTCCACGGATATAACCAATACTCAAATAATCTTCTAGTTTGATTAGCGCTTGTTCTGGTGCTTCATCATCCTCATCAATTACGCTGACAGATAAAGCGTTGCCATCATGGTGTAAGGGTTCAACCTGTTTTTGAGGTTCTTCTGCGGCTTGAGTTGGCTCATTCTGATGAACCCAGTTCAAGCCTAATTTATCTCCAATTTTGTTCAGTAGCAGATTTAAGTCCACTGGTTTGACCAGAAAGTCTTCATTCAATACATCGGTTTCAGGGTTCTGCATTCGTTCATTGGCATCTGCGGAAATAATGATGATGGGAACATTGGTCATTTTATTATTTCTCAATAATTTCGCAGTTTCCCACCCTCCCATCAAAGGCATACTCAAATCCATTAAAATTAAATCTGGTCGAAATCCAGGGACTTTTCTTAGACATTGCAATCCCGATTCTGCTTCTTCAAGAATAAAGCCGAGAGGTTTAAGGAAATTTAAAACTAGTCCACGATCAGTTGCTTCATTGTCTACGACCAATATTTTACGGCGATGTCCCGTATAGCCAGATACTGTATTCGATGCGACATCAGCAATCGGATGAATGACCGACTTTGAAGGTAAATATAGTTTTATTTTAAAAATAGAACCGTTTTTTAACGTACTGCTGACCTTTAACTCCCCACCGAGAATATCCACCAATAGTTTAACAATTGGTAAACCCAAACCTGTTCCAGCAAAGCTCCCTTGTACGACATTTTGTCCGCGCTCAAAAGGCTGGAATATTCGCTCTAGATCTGCTTCAGCAATTCCGCATCCCGTATCATGAATTTCAAAATATGCCGTCTGAAAGCGATAATCCACTCGAAATTTCACCTCTCCTTCGAGCGTAAATTTCAAAGCATTTCCCATTAAATTGATAAGGATCTGTTCAAGTCTTTTTTTATCTATACGTACGTATTGTGGTATTTTTTCACTAATTTCGACCGTAAATTTCAGTTGTTTTTGTTGGAATTGTGGCTCAAACATATTCACGATTTGTTGGAGAAACTTCGGAAATTCAATATTCGACATTTCTAAGGAAATTTTACCTGTTTCAATCCTTGCAAGATCAAGTAAACCATCAATCAAGGACGTTAAATGCTGCCCACTACGACGAATCACGCCCAGCGCAGCTTTTCCTTGTTCAGAGAGTTGTTCTTGTTTATTGAGTAACTGGCTATATCCTAAAATACTATTTAGAGGTGTTCTCAGTTCATGACTAATCCCAACAACATAACGACTTTTGGCCTCATTGGCTTTTTCAGCTTGAGTTCGTGCATCTTGTAATTGCCGATCTGTAATTTTATGCGCTTCAATTTCGTCCATGAGCAGTTGTGTTTGCATATTACTTTCAAGCTGAGCTTGTCGGCGACTTTCATCATTGAGTACCAACCACCATGCTGCAACACATAACAGTAAAAATAATACGGCATAAATTTTCACAAATAGCATCAGCAACTCATGCTGTTGAGTTGATCCAAATACTGTGCCGAATTTACTCAGTTCTTGTAAATAAACCAGACTTAAACTGACTGCCAAAACCACACTCAGAACAAAGATCATCAAAATATAAAGGCTCAATCTAGTATTGATGTATCTCAACCATTGGTGCGGTAGAAACCAAACTGCAAAATGCTTAAGTTGTGCAGACCACCGTGCATGAGGCTTACATAAATCATGGCAACGAGCTTCTAAGGTACAGCATAAAGAACAAATAATATTGTTATAAGCAGGACAAGTCGCCATGTCAGCCATTTCATACTCATGCTCACAAACCACACATCGTTGTGTCTCTATTGGTTTTAATGATTTATCTTCATGACGTGCGATGTAGTATTTGCCACGAGTAAAATAAGCAAGCATTGGGACACAGACGATAGCTGAACCTAAAGCAATAAATCCTGCTAAGGATTTTGCGATATCACCAAATAATCCCCAGTAGCATAAAATCGACAATAAGGATGCAATACATAAACTGCCAACACCGACTGGATTAATGTCATAGAGGTAAGCACGCCTAAACTCAATTCCTTTCGGGCTCAGCCCCAATGGCTTACAGATGACGAGATCAGCAACGATGGCACCCACCCATGCCAAGGCCACATTACTATAAAGCCCTAATACACGCTCCACCGCATGGATGACACCCAGCTCCATCAACAATAGCGCAATAAAAATATTGAATACTAACCAGACCACACGTCCGGGATGACTGTGCGTTAAGCGTGCAAAGAAATTAGACCATGCCAATGAGCCAGCATAAGCGTTGGTTACGTTGATCTTTAACTGTGCGATACACACAAACATGACTGTAAGAAATAATGCAGCACCAGAATGCTCAATCACTTGTTGGTAGGCGATCCAATATAGATAATTCGGATTGCTTAATTCATGATTCGGCACCATAAATTTAAGGGCGAGAACCATTAAAATCATTCCCATAAAAATTTTAATGAATCCCACCAATATCCATGCAGGACCGCCTAAAAATACCGCCCAGTTCCATGTCTTTTGAGCATGTTTTTTGTCTGGCAAAAATCTTAAATAATCAGCTTGTTCACCAATCTGCGTAATCAGCGCAAACAAAACAGTGCAAGATGCGCCAAAAAAAGCCAAATTGAATCCTGCACTTTGACTTTGCGCGCCTTCTATTAGGGCAACTTCAGAGAGCAGAGTCGGATGCTTCACCAAAACAAAGCACCATGGTAGTAATAATAAAAAAATCCATAATGGTTGGGTAAACGCTTGTACTTTATTAATAAACCCTATGCCTTTGATCACTAGGGGCAGAATAATAAGCGCAGAAATTAAATAACCTAGACTCAGCGGCACACCTAAACCAAGCTCAAGCGCCAAAGCCATGATAGCGGCTTCAAAAGCAAAGAAGATGAAAGTAAAACTGGCGTAAATGACTGAAGTTATAGATGAGCCGATATAGCCAAAGCCTGCGCCCCGCGTAAGTAGGTCAATATCAACATTGTATTTGGCCGCGTAATATCCAATAGGCCAACTGGTCAAAAAGATAATGATTGAAACGACCACTAAGGCCCAGAATGCATTGCTAAAGCCGTATTGCCATAACATGGTTGCACCAAGCGCTTCCATCGCTAGAAAACTGACTGCTGCAAGCGCTGTATTGGTCACCGTCCAAAGGGACCACCGTCTTACTGACCTCGGTGCGTAGCGTAGTGCATAGTCTTCAATACTCTCATCAACCACCCAAGTATTGTATTTACGGCGTGTATGAATCACCCGTTGCGGTGCTTGAGGAGTATTGCTAGATGAAACCATAAAGCTAGGCAATTTAAATAGACCCTTACAGTTAGCAAAATCTATGCCCAGCTTAACTTTCATCAAAAATCATTTTGAGGAACATCGATATACGTAAAGTGACGTATATGCTCATTTTTTAACACCCCTTAGGCTTAAGTCCATAGCAAGCGCAAACAATAAATCGCGCAATGGCCTTATCTACTTCATCAGGGGAACACCAATGACCTTAAAATCTAAAGTTAAAACATCTGGCTTACTCGCAGGACTACTCGCTGTTCCTTTTTTACTGGCACCTGTCTTGACCACTGCGAGTGTTCCAGCGACAGCAAAAGTAAATACAACCAAACTTAACGTAAATGATAAATTCGTCTATGTCGGTCAGCTTCATTCAGCGACAGGAACGATGGCAATCTCTGAAACAGGAGCCATCCAAGCAGAACGTTTAGCCATTGAGCAGATCAACAAACAAGGTGGTGTATTAGGTCGTCAGATTAAAATTGTTCAAGAAGATGGAGCATCTGACTGGCCAACTTTCGCTGAGAAAGCCCGAAAATTAACTGAAAAGGATCGTGTTGCAGCAATTTTTGGTTGCTGGACTTCAGCTTCTCGTAAAGCCGTATTACCTATTATTGAACGAAATAATTCACTTCTATATTACCCAACATTCTATGAAGGTCTAGAACAATCTAAAAATGTGATTTATACCGGTCAAGAAGCTACACAACAGGTGCTTGAGTCTCTGAATTGGCTTGCACGTGAGAAAAAAGCCAAAACATTCTATTTGATCGGTTCTGACTATATTTGGCCACGTACCACCATGAAAATTGCCCGTACACACATTGAAAAAGTGTTGAAAGGTAAAGTCGTCGGTGAAGAATACTACCCGCTTGGACATACGCAATTTGGTTCTTTAATTAACAAAACCAAACTTCGTAAACCAGATGCAATTGTCGCTGCCGTGGTGGGTGGATCAAACGTTTCATTCTATAAGCAAATGAAAGCTGCAGGCGTGACTGGCGATAAGCAAACACTGCTCACCTTCTCTGTGACAGAAGATGAATTACTGGGGATTGGTGGCGAAAATATGAAGGGTTTCTACTCTTCAATGAAATATTTCCAAAGTCTAAATAATCCAAGTAATGCAGCTTTCGTAAAAGCATTTAAAGCGAAATACGGTCCTAAAGCAGTAATTGGTGATGTGACTCAAGCCGCTTATCTTGGTCCGTGGCTATGGAAAGCCGCAGTTGAAAAAGCTGGTAGTTTTGATGTTGCTAAAGTGACCAAAGCCTCTCCAGGCATCGAAATGAAAAATGCGCCTGAAGGTTACGTGAAAATTGATGCCAATCATCATTTATGGAGCAAATCACGTATTGCACAAGTGCAAACCAATGGTCAATTCAAAGTGGTCTACGAATCAAAAGGTTTAATCAAGCCTAATCCATTCCCTAAAGGCTACTAATCGACAGCACATGATCAGGAGAGCCCTCTCCTGATCTTTTCATTTCAAACCTATTATTTAAAGCTTGGAGGATGAGGCGATGGATTTATCTTTAGCTGACTTCGGTGCAATATTTGCGATGCAAGGCTTTAATGGTCTTTCTGTTTTCTGTGTGCTGTTGTTAATGGCACTGGGCCTTGCAATTATTTTTGGGCAAATGGGTGTCATCAATATGGCACATGGTGAATTCCTCACAATAGGCGCGTATACCACATTTGTCATTTCAACCCTGACTGAAAGCTATTTTCCTCAGTTGCTTCCTTATTATTTTATTGTAGCGATTGTGGCAGCTTTTCTGACAGCAGGCATTATCGGCTATATGGTCGAACGGCTCATGATTAGTCGGCTTTATCAGCGGCCACTCGATACTTTGCTTGCAACTTGGGGCTTGAGCTTAATCATGCAACAAGTGTTTCGCTCTACATTTGGTCCCAAAGAAGTGAGTCCAACACTACCTGATTGGCTTATGGGCTCTTATCAACCGACAGAGACGATTGATATTCCTATTAATGGCTTATTCCTTGTCGGTGTCACACTCACCGTGACCGCTTTCGTCTATTTCCTCATCTATCGTTCTCGCTGGGGCTTACAGCTTCGTGCGACAAACCAAAACCGTTTCATGAGTGGTGCCGTTGGTATTAATACAAAGCGTGTGGACAGTCTAACATTCGCATTAGGTTGTGGTTTGGCCGGTATTGCTGGTGCGGCGTTTACGACAATTGGCTCAACTGGTCCAACTGCAGGCTCTCTCTATATCGTAGACACGTTCTTGGTTGTGGTGTTTGGTGGAGCTGCAAGTCTATTAGGCACTATCGCTTCGGCTTTCAGTATTGCACAAGCCCAATCAATCCTAGAGTTTTTCCTGTCAGGCTCTGTTGCCAAAGTCATTACCTTAGCGACGGTCATCATCATTTTGATGTTACGTCCTCAAGGTTTGTTCTCAATCAAAGTTCGTAAATAGGTATTCAGGAGAGATTGATATGAGTAATCCAATGAATGCCTTGTTAGGCGGTAAAGAAGGTGCGATTGGACTGGCTATATTGGCAGTACTGATCCTATTTGTAATGCCCATGTTTTTAGATGTTTTCCGTCTTAATTTAATGGGTAAATATCTTACGTTTGCTTTTGTTGCGATTGGTTTAGTGCTGTGCTGGGGTTACGGCGGCATTTTGAGTTTAGGTCAGGGTATTTTCTTTGGGATCGGTGGCTACTGTATGGCTATGTTCCTCAAACTTGAAGCTTCTGACATGCAATCCACAGCAGCTCAAACCACACCCGGTATTCCTGATTTTATGGACTGGAATCAAATTACCAGCCTACCAATGTTCTGGGAACCATTCCATAGTTTCACATTTACCCTATTCGCGATTGTAATTATTCCAATTTTATTGGCTTTTATTATTGGTTTTGCAATGTTTACTCGTCGTGTAGGAGACGTGTATTTCTCTATCATCATGCAAGCGATTGTGGCGATTTTGACAATTTTGATTATTGGTCAACAAGGCTTTACTGGCGGTATTAACGGTATTACTGATCTCAAGACATTACATGGCTGGGACATCCGTACGGATGAGGCAAAGTACGTTCTGTATTACATCAATGCATTGTTACTCATCGCAGTCATCATGATCAGTCGCTTTGTTCTCAGCTCAAAGTTAGGTCGCTTACTTTCTGCAATGCGTGAAAAAGAAGAACGTGTACGTTTTTCTGGTTATGACGTTTCAATGTACAAAGTCTTTATCTTCTGCTTTGCGGCAGTCGTTTCTTCCGTCGGTGGGGCAATGTTTACGCTGCAAGTCGGCTTCATGTCTCCAACGATTATTGGCATCGTCCCATCTATTGAAATGGTGATCTTAGCTGCAGTTGGCGGACGTTTATCACTGATTGGAGCTGTATATGGTGCAGTTTTAGTTAACCTCGGTAAAACTTACTTCTCTGAAGCATTCCCTGAAGTATGGTTGTACTTCCTTGGTGCATTGTTCATAGGCGTTGTGATGTTCTTACCGAATGGTTTAGCTGGCTTATATGAAAAATATGTTCGCCCACTTATCTTCAAAGATAAAAAAACAACGGCTTCGCCTCCCCCCCATCAACCCATGGAGTCCAATAAAGATAGCAATGTTGAAATAGAAGGAGGTGTGAAATGAGTAAAGTCGGCGTAGAAATGGCAAAACCTGTACTTGTAATTGAAGATCTCACAGTCTCGTTTGACGGCTTTAAAGCCGTCAGCGATCTCAACTTCTATCTCGATAAAAACGAAGTTCACGTGGTGATCGGCCCTAATGGTGCAGGTAAAACAACAGTGTTGGATTTGATTTGCGGAAAAACTAAAGCAACTTCTGGCACGATCAAATTTAATGATATTGAACTGACTAAGCTCAAAGAGTTCGAAATCGTTCGTAAAGGTGTCGGTCGTAAATTTCAAAACCCTAATATTTACGAAAACCTTTCAGTCTATGACAACCTCGAAATGTCTTTCCCACGTGGTCGTAATGTGTTTGGGGCTTTGTTCTTTAAGCGAACCAAAGATGTCAAAGAACGTATCCAAGAAGTCGCTTCAAAAATTTTCCTCACTGATTTATTACACACCTCCGCAGGCCTATTGTCTCATGGACAAAAACAATGGCTTGAAATAGGGATGTTGCTTATGCAAGACCCCGAGTTGTTAATGCTGGATGAACCTGTGGCAGGCATGAGTGTTTCTGAGCGCGAACAGACAGCACAACTGCTTCGTGAAATCAGTAAAGGACGCTCAGTCCTCGTGATTGAGCACGATATGGAGTTCGTAAAAACCATTGCAGATAAAGTGACTGTATTGCATCAAGGGAAAATCCTCGCAGCAGGAAAAATGGATGATGTGCAAAGTGATCCAAAAGTCATTGAAGTCTATCTCGGACACTAAGGAGGCCTTATGAGCGGATTATTAGAAATTAGTTCTTTGTGTTCAGGTTATAAACAAAGCCAAGTCATTCATGATCTAGAACTTAAAATTCAACCCAAAGAAATTGTGGCGATTATGGGGCGGAACGGGATGGGTAAAACCACACTGTTTAAAACTCTTATCGGTGATATTAAAAATACTCAAGGCGAAATCAAGCTCGATGGTAAAAACTTAGAAAAGCTTGACCCGTATCAACGTGTGGAAAATGGTGTTGCCTATGTTCCTCAAGGTCGAATGATTTTCTCAACCATGTCTGTTCTAGAGAATATTCAAACGGGTCTCCCTGCGTCTGCACATGGAAAAGTACCTGACGATCTGTATGAGCTTTTCCCTGTACTTTGGGATATGCGTAAACGCAAAGGGGGAAATTTATCTGGTGGACAACAGCAACAATTGGCAATTGCACGTGCACTCGCCACTAACCCCAAAGTATTGCTGCTCGATGAACCTACCGAGGGAATCCAGCCCTCGATTATTAAAGATATTGCGAAAACGCTAAAAGAAATTCGCGATCAGCGAGATCTCACTATCGTGGTCTCCGAGCAAGTACTGAGCTTTACTATGGCGATGGCAGATCGCTTCTTGGTCATCGATAAAGGCCGTTTTGCTTATGAAGATGTCAGAGCGAATGTCGATGAAGCAACCATTAGTAAATATCTTTCAGTTTAAAGCACGTCATCTCATCAACTCTTAATTTGGCATCTCCCTCGATTTTTCGGGGGATTTTTTTGACCATTTGTTGGAGTGGTATTGTTATTTCGATCTAAAGACTCATGCGAAATATCGCTTCATATACGCAATTCACCGTATTTTGCATCGATCAATTTCACGCGAAACTCCTTACATAGATTTTAATTTTAAAGATATGGGGAGTAAGTTTAATGCGTCACGGTGATATCTCAAGTAGTCCAAATACAGTAGGTGTAGCAGTAGTGAACTATAAAATTCCACGCTTGCACACCAAAGCAGAAGTACTTGAGAATGCAAAAAAAATTGCTGAAATGTTGAAAGGAATTAAACAAGGTATTCCAGGTATGGATCTCATTGTTTTTCCTGAATACAGCACCATGGGCATTATGTATGATCATGATGAAATGATGGCAACGGCAGCCACAATCCCAGGTGATGAAACGGCAATTTTCTCTCAAGCTTGTATTGAAGCAAATGTTTGGGGCGTATTCTCAATTACTGGGGAACAGCACGAAGAACACCCGCATAAAGTGCCATATAACACCTTAGTGCTCATCAATAACAAAGGTGAAATCGTTCAAAAATATCGCAAGATTATTCCATGGTGCCCAATTGAAGGCTGGTGCCCTGGAGATACGACTTATGTGACAGAGGGCCCTAAAGGCATCAAGATGTCACTCATTATCTGTGACGACGGCAATTACCCTGAAATTTGGCGCGACTGTGCGATGAAAGGTGCTGAACTTGTGGTGCGATGCCAGGGTTATATGTACCCGGCTGATGAACAGCAAATCAATATGGCCAAATGTATGGCTTGGGCAAATAACGTTTATGTCGCTGTTGCCAATTGTACTGGTTTTGATGGGGTGTATACCTACTTTGGACATTCGGCAGTGGTCGGCTTTGACGGACGTACATTAGGTGAATGTGGTACGGAAGAAAATGGTATCCAATACGCACAGTTATCACTCACAGAAATACGTGATGCACGTAAATACGATCAATCACAAAATCACTTGTTCAAGCTTCTACACCGTGGCTATACAGGCGTATACAACAATGGTGATGGTGATAAAGGGGTTGCCGATTGTCCATTCGACTTCTACAAGACATGGGTCTTAGACGCACAAAAAGCACAGGAAAATGTTGAGCAGTTTACGCGTTCAACCATTGGCGTTGCAGAGTGCCCAATTGGCAACTTACCTCACGAAGGGTTAGAGAAAGAAGCTTCTTAAAGAAGCTTCGTCCGACTTGATTTCAGGAGGTTTCGAACATGACATTTGCCAGTGACCGTATACATGCCAATCAGGAAAGTTTGGCAAAACAACGCTATGACATGCAAAGCAAGGAATGTATTGCACGTACTTCCCGATTCAGTTTTGAACCAGATGCCGTGATGACCCATCTACGTGAACATATTATTGGGCAAGAAGCCGCACTTGATGAAATTGAAAATATGCTCACCACAGTGAAAGCAGATTTTAACGCAGCTCATCGTCCTTTAAGTGTCACACTGATGTTAGGTCCTACCGGTGTAGGAAAAACTGAAACAGTCCGCCTCATTGCTGAAGCGATACACGGTAAAGCTGATGCATTCAGTCGAATTGATATGAATACATTGGCACAAGAGCATTATGCAGCCGCCCTGACAGGTGCCCCACCAGGCTATGTCGGCTCTAAAGAAGGAAATACTTTATTCGATGAAGCCCTGATTCAAGGGAGTTTCTCCAAACCTGGCATTGTTCTCTTTGATGAAATTGAAAAAGCCAGTACTGAAGTCATTCGAGGGCTACTCAATGTGCTTGAAACAGGAACTTTAAAATTAACTGCGGGTACAAAGGTTTTAGACTTTAAAAACTGCATGATTTTTATGACGAGTAATGTGGGTGCTAAAGATGCTCAAAAGCGCCTGAAACAACTTAGTCAATTACCGAAACCACTCCAGAAATTAGCCAAGCATTTGAAATTAGATGACAGTGAAATCACGACAAAAGCACTCGATAAAAAGTTTGATCCTGAGTTTCTAAATCGCATTGAGCGAATCTTACATTATCAGCCAGTTGAATCTGATTTTGCTGCAACCTTAGTCCAACTCGAAATTGACAAAATGAACCAACGTCTAAAAAAGCAAAGTCGAACCATTGCTTTGACCGATGCTGCCATTCGATTCCTGAGTTCAGGACATGATGTTCGATTTGGTGCTCGGGGTTTAAGCCGTCGTTTTAAAGTGTTAGTTGAACCTGAACTCGCGAAAGCTTTTCTAAACAACAAGCACATTAGTGAATTCATCATCGATTACGACAATACGAAGCTTCAAATTCAGATGATTGAGCCTGCAGTGAAACAACTTGATCCGTTACTGATACACGAAGCATCACAACAACACTGAGACCTAAACTTTATTTGACCTCAATACAGGGGATACATTATGCAACATATTAAAATCAAACCAGGAATTCCACTTGCGGAACAAGCCGAAATTGGTCACAACCGTTGGCACCCAGACCTACCTTTTCTAACATCAGTAAAACCTGGTGAAGAAATTCTGATTGAAAGCTTGGATTTCCTTGACGCACAAATTAAAGATACTGACGATATTTCTGATGTTAAAAATGTGGATTTAACACGTGCTCATCCTTTAACAGGTCCATTCTATGTTGAAGGTGCAGAACCAGGTGATTTGTTGGTCATTGATCTACTAGACATTCAACCGATTTCTGATGTGGGTTTTTCGGGTGTTTTTGCCAAGGAAAATGGTGGTGGCTTCTTGGCGGACTATTTCCCAGAAGCAGATAAAGCTATTTGGGATTTGAAAGGTTTATTTGCAACTTCACGTCATATCCCTGGTGTACGTATTGCAGGTTTAAAACATCCTGGCTTGATGGGAACCCTACCATCACATGATTTACTGAAAGAATGGAATCGCCGTGAAGCATTGCTCGTTCCTAAAGGTCAAGCAAACCCTCCTGATCCACGTACAGCCGTTCTGCGTGGTGTAAAAGGTCCCGAATTTGATCGTATGGCGGCTGAAGCTGCACGCACAGTTCCTCCACGTGAACATGGGGGTAACACAGACATTAAAGACCTTGCTGCAGGAAGCCGTATTTACTTCCCTGTTTATCAAAAAGGTGCTGGCTTCTCAATGGGCGACCTCCACTTCTCACAAGGTGATGGTGAAATTGGTTTCTGTGGTGCGATTGAAATGGATGGCGTTACACGTGTCGGTTTCGATTTAATCAAAGGTGGGATGGAAAAATACAATATTGATTCACCTATCTTTGTTCCAAGCAATGTACGTCCAAATTATGATCAATGGCTGACTTTCGAAGGGATCAGTGTTGAAGATGGTGTAAATCACTATCTCGATGCGACAGTGGCTTACCGCCAAGCATGTCTAAAAGCCATCAAGTATCTTGAAAATTTTGGCTTTACTGGGTCACAAGCCTACATGTTACTTACCGCTGCACCGGTTGAAGGTCGTATCGGAGGTATTGTAGATATTCCAAACTGTGCATGTACCGTCTCACTCCCAACCTCCATTTTTGAACAAAATATATTGCCGCAAGGTGCTTTAAATGACGATAAATTTTGGGGGCATAAGCGCTAATTAGCGCATTATTGTTGTTACAGGTTTCACCATTTTACGGGGTAGCTTGAGTAAGCATGCGAGCTACCTCCTTTTTAACTTTTAAACATGCACATGCTTAAAAATAAGTAGGAGCACGACCATGCCATTATACGATTTCCGCTGTGAGCACTGCGAAGGAATTTTTGAACAACGTGTGCCTATTTCTAGGATTGCAACTGACACTATCGAATGTAAATACTGTCAACAACCCACCTTAGCTAAACCAATGATTACTGGCAGACAACAAATCAACATGAAGACCAAATGGCGTCCAGGGTCAGGCGCAGAACAACTTGCAGGACCTTTAGTCGGCGGTCCAGGTACCAATAAAAATAGTGCACGCAGTTCAGTGCTACACAACTGTCGTGGTGTGAATTGTTCACTCTGTGAAGTATAAAAAAGCCCGCATCTGCGGGCTTTAATGCTCGTGTCTGCAGAAAATTAAACGACTAATTCAGCTAAGTTGCCTTTTTGTTCCAACCATTCTTTACGATCACTTGCGCGTTTCTTGGCTAATAATTTATCTAATAAACCTGAAGTAAAATGCACATCATCCAAATCTAGTTGCACCAAACGACGAGTATTGGGATCCAATGTTGTTTCACGGAGCTGACTTGCATTCATCTCACCCAAACCTTTAAATCGTGTGATTTGTGGGGATTTAGTTTTGGCTTTTTTCAATATGCCTTCTAATTCTGCTTCGTCAAGCGCGTAATGCACATCTTTACCGTCATCAATACGGAATAAAGGTGGCATCGCAACAAATAAGTGCCCTGCTTCAACTAGGCTTGGGAAGTGCTTCACAAATAATGCACACAGCAAAGTCGCAATATGCAGACCATCAGAGTCAGCATCGGCCAAGATACAGATCTTGCCATAGCGGAGTTCAGACAAATCATCAGAACCCGGATCGACTCCTATTGCGATTGCAATATTATGCACCTCTTGAGAAGCAAGTACTTCATCTGAAGATACTTCCCAAGTGTTTAAAATTTTTCCGCGGATCGGCATAATCGCTTGGAAATTCTTATCACGCGCCTGTTTGGCAGATCCTCCAGCAGAATCACCTTCCACAATAAATAGTTCTGACTCTTCCAAACTATGTCCCACACAATCAGATAATTTGCCTGGTAAAGTTGGACCTGAAACGATTTTTTTGCGCTCAACTTTCTTTGCAGCTTTTAAACGACGTCCCGCTTTTGAAATCGCCATTTCAGCCAATTGCATTGCAATTTCAGAGTTTTGATTCAACCATAAGGCAAAAGCATCTTTTGCGATGTTCTGCACAATCCCAGAGGCTTCACGACTTGAAAGACGCTCTTTGGTTTGACCTGAAAATTGTGGCTCTTGAAATTTCAAAGACAGAATATAGTTCACGCCATCCCACACATCTTCCGCTGAAAGCTTCATATTACGTGGTAAGAGATTACGTAACTCACAGAACTCACGGATCGCATCCGTCACACCTGAACGAAGACCATTCACATGTGTGCCACCTTGAGCCGTTGGAATCAAGTTCACATAAGATTCTTGAATGCTCTCTCCACCTTCAACATTCCAACAAATCGCAAACTCCGCACTGGCACGTTCCGCGTCACCTGTAGCGACAAATGCAGGCGTAGGGATGATTTCACGATCTTCTAATTCATCCATCAAATAATCGACGAGACCATTTTCAAACTGCCAAGTGATTTTTTCGTCGTTAATTTCATCAACATAATTGATTTGTAAGCCAGCAGCTAATACCGCCTTCGCTTTTAAATTGTGTTTAAGTGCCTTTAATGCAAATTTAGGTGAATCAAAATATTTCGCTTCAGGCCAAAAGTGAACTGAGGTACCCGATGCACGTTTAGGTGCTTTACCTTCCAGAACTTCAAGTGGTGCCGTTGCTTCACCTTGCTCAAAGGCCATTTTGTATAAATTACCTTGGCGCTGAACTTGAACTTCCACACGTGTGGAAAGCGCATTTACAACAGAAATACCAACCCCGTGCAAACCACCAGAGAATTGATAATTATCTGTGCTGAATTTCCCGCCTGCATGCAGTTTAGTCAGAATAATTTCAATGCCGCTTTGACCATATTCAGGATGAATATCAACTGGCATACCACGCCCGTTATCTTCTACTGACAATGAACCATCTTTATACACAGTCACTGTAATTTTATTCGCGTGTCCTGCCAATGCTTCATCGACCGCATTATCAATGACCTCTTGCGCCAAATGGTTTGGACGTGTGGTATCGGTATACATGCCTGGACGACGGCGTACAGGATCTAAACCAGATAAGACTTCAAGGGATTGGGCCGTATATTGAGACACGTTGAATTGTTTCCTTATTTTAAGCTGTCAGCTAAAAACTGATATACCAAGGGTATTTTATACGCGAAATCATCCATCGCGTGATTGCCATATGTTTCTGTAATGAGGAACGCTTGATGACCATCGCAATTATAATAACGTTCCGCTTCACGATAATCCAAAACTTCATCACCTTGTTGTAACAAGACCAAGATTTTGTCTGCATCTTGCACAAACGGAACTGCCATATGCTCCAATTGATCAAGCTGAGCTTCATCTAACGACCAATTCGCAGTGACTGGATAAGGAAACTGCGCCGTTGAAAACAAGTTTCTAAATAATTTCCATGGTTGCATAGCGGGATTAATCAGTACAGCTGCGACTCCATGTTTCGCGGCAAGCTGCGTCGCATAAAATCCACCTAAACTGCTCCCAATCAAAACGACATTCGACATAGACTCGATGAGTGCCGAAATCGAAGTAATGACCTGATCAGGCGGCATATTTAAATCGGGCAAATGCACTTGTACATGTTCATGTCTTTCAAAATACTGACGAATCAGTTGCCCTTTAATCGAAAAAGGACTACTTTGAAATCCATGTAGATAGATAATATTCATAAACTGATTAATTGCATTTTCCTCAAAATTGTTCTAATTTTTATTGTGAATCAGATCACATATTTGTTTCTCTTTTGTACGATAACAAATATTGTCAGACAAAAAAATTAGAGCCGACCTGAAATCAAAGTTATCTTAAAAATTGTTCGGGATGAACAACATAAGATAAATACAAGGAATTTTATACAGTGATCATTGCTAAAAATAAAGTGTCTTTAGATGATCATGCACTATCAGGATAAGACTAGATGCCGAGTTTAACGCCACTACATGAAACCTATTGTAAATGGGATCGATCTCCTCCGAGTCAGGCCGATGTGCTTGAAGGTTTGGCACAACTGGTCAGCACTCCAATTAACCACGCTGTTCAAAATCTCATTCAATCACTTCAACGTGAAGTGCTCTTAACCGTATTTGGTTTAAGTAAAAAAACATCAAAAGAATTTCAAAAGAAAACCTACGTTCGAAAGTTATATCAATTTTCATATGACACGCTTCTAAATTACGGAAATTATTTGGTCGCACCAGCCCTGCGCAAAATCATTGATCAATTTCCGAAACTCCATGATAAACCCCTCACGCCAAAAATGATTTTTTTGGTCAGTGCTCTTAATGGCGTGATTGGCGACTATTTACTCAAAAATCAAAATCCGTTGGCGATTACCAGTAATCTGTATGATCACTATGGAGAGTTACAACAGGGTGACCTGTCAGGTCGTGTCGTGATCTTTTGCCATGGTCTGTGCATGAATCATCTTGATTGGACCAATCGCAACTATGGCGGTATTGGTGAAAAACTGCTTGCACAACGCGACAACAACACCATGCTTTATTTGCATTACAACACTGGTCGCAGAATTTCAGCGAATGGTCGTTCGTTGGCCAATATGCTTGAAGACTTGGTAAAGCGCAATCCACGTATCACCAGCCTTGATTTAATCGGTCACAGTATGGGTGGTTTGGTTTCTAGAAGTGCTTTGTTTTATGGTAAACAAAATCTCCATCAATGGTTTCACATGGCAGAGAATTTGGTCTGCTTAGGTTCTCCACATCATGGTGCGGTTCTAGAACGTATTGGCTTTGCCGTTCAAGAAAAAATTGGACACTTTCCCGTCATCAAGTTAGCCAGCCACATTGTGAATATTCGCAGTGATGGTATTTTGGATTTACGCCATGGTAGTGTCCGTGATGATGACTGGGAACACAATCACGCTCGTATTGGCATGATGGATGATAATCGTAAACCTGCACCGCTGCCTTCACATATCAATACATTCTTAGTAGCTGGAACAATTGAGTTTGAAAATCGTAAAAATCGTACACTCAAAGTCATTGGCGATTACTTAGTGAGTGTGCAAAGTGCTTTGGGTGAGCATCCAAATCCGCGATTCCAACTGAAATTGCCAGAATCACACAAAGCTGTGTTCTACGGGCTCAATCATATGGAGATTCAATACCATTCCAGTGTTGCTGAGCAAATCGTTAAATGGTTCTATCCACATCACGATGAATTAGCTGAAGAGCAAATCCGTAAATATTTAATCAAATTAGAAAGCATGGAAGGAATCGTAGAAACCTGACCATCTTCAATAAAAAAGCCAACTATTAGTTGGCTTTTTTATTTTAAGCAGGATACTTTCTGAATAACTGCCAAATCGAGATGATCAGCAAAATACTAAAAAATACCAAAGACCACACAGGTAAAGACTGACCTAGGAAAGTCCAGTCTACTACCGCACATTCGCCTGATCCTGACAGCACTTGTTGAAGCACTGTTTTAAGCGGCAAAGCATCTACCAAATAATCTAAACCAGGCCCACAACTTGGCACTTTATCTGGAGGTAAACTCTGCAGCCAGACATGACGTGCAGCAACACCCGCTGACCATAAAATCGATAATGTCCCTAGGAAAGCATATGCTCGTTTTAAACCATTACGGACGGGATTGTGTAGAACCGCAATAAAAGAAATCAGTCCCAGTCCGATCAGACCTAACCGTTGAAATACACACAATGGACAAGGCTCAAGTCCTTGGACATGTTCGAGATACAACGCGAAGGCCATTCCAATCACGCTGGCTACAAACAACAGACCACTCACCATGCGATAATTTTGCCACTGCATATACTTTCCTCAATATTTTTATCGATATGCTTTTAGATATTCTTTAAAGCTTAGACTAGACTCTGCTTCCAACTGTTGTTGCTGTTCAATTGATTGCACTGTGAGTTGTTCAAAATAGGTGACTTTATCCTGAGATAACACATAATTTTGATAATGATCAGCATGTTGATGCGCGAGCACACTGCCTAAGCTCCAAGTACCACTATGTTTTACAGTATCTTCTACTATTTTCGCAGAGAAGGTTTCATCCACCTCATCTACACGTGATTGCATGATTTGCATTGCATCAGAATACAACGAGGTCAAGTGAACTTGATCTAACGTTTCTGCTAAAGGCTGCATCTGTTTGAGATATTGATTTGCCCATGTCTCAATTTCAATTGATTGACCATTTTCAACAATGGCAGCATTTGGCGCACGTCCACGATTCACAACTTCTTGCTGGTTTTGTTCAATCACTTCAAGTTCATCATCTAGCAGCTCAGGACTGTCTTTTAATAAACAATAAAGCGCTAATACCTCTAAGAAGCCTGCAGTATCTTCATTAATACCAATAGGGCTGTATGGATTCACATCTACTGCGCGCAATTCTACATACCCTACACCACGGTTTGCTAATGCATCAGATGGTGTTTCACCAGACTGTGGTACTTGTTTAGGGCGTACAAGACTGTAGTACTCATTTTCAATTTGCAGTACGTGATCATTAATTTGGATCGGTTCGCCCGCTTCGTCATCTAATCCCAAACGACTGAAAGCAGCATAAGACGTTTTCACCGCCTTTTGTAAACCTGCTAAATATCCTTTCAAATCATTGTAATGAATACCTAACTCTTTCTGCGCCGAGTTTTGATATCCAAAGCGCCCCATACGCAATGCAGTGGCATATGGCAAATACAATGTTCCCTTAATTAAAGGCAATAAATGATGTTCACGACCCGTCATAAAACAACGACAGACTGATGGGCTTGCACCTATCAGGAACATAACCAATGGGGTTAAACGAATGAAATTTCGAATTAAAGCGAAATATCGATGGCTGCGATAATCCTGCAAACTGAGCTGTTTTAAAGCTTCATCTTGCTCGTTTGCTTGCAACTGCTCAAACAACGCATCAGGGAATGAAACATTGTAATGTACACCTGAAATCGTCTGCATACGACGACCATAACGTACACCTAAACCACGGCGGTATAAAGTTTTGAATTTACCGATATTGGATGAGCCATATTGCGCAAGACGAATGCTTTCTTCTTCATCATCCAACATACATGGCATCGACATTGGCCATAGCTTTTCACCATCTTCTAGGTGTCGATGGGTGAAAGCATGAATATCTTCTAAGTAGCTTAATGCTTCAGAAATTGAAGATTGAGGAGGCGTAATAAACTCAAGTAAGGCTTCAGAATAATCTGTCGTAATATGAGGATGAGTTAACGCAGAGCCTAAACCCTTAGGATGATCTTTCTGGGAGATAAAGCCATCACTTTGCATCCTTAGGCTTTCGCGCTCAATGCCTCGTAACATACCTTTAAACACCGTCGAATCCACCCAATTTGGTAAAATTGTTTCAGAGAGCGCTTCGGGTTGACTCATTACTTACTCGCTTATCTAGAAGAACGACTGAGATAAAAAATTATTGATTTATATCAAGTATACCGTGATTTATATTCCCAAATGCAGTTTGCATATACATTTCAGTTGGATAAACCTTTTATTTTGGCAAATTTTTAACACAATCTTAGTCTTTAAGACATCTGAAATTTGTGATTTTATTGCAGAATAAATGCTAACAAACTGTAAAGAATATGAATTATCACAACGTTATAGATTTTTGGTTCAGTGCTGAAACTCAACCGCATTGGTTTGCGAAAAGCGATGCTTTCGATCAACTTATTCAAGCGCAATTTGGTCACACCATCCAACAAGCTGCCGCAGGCGAACTATGGACATGGCGGGAAACTGCTTTAGGACGCTTAGCAGAAATCATTGTCTTGGATCAATTTTCTCGTAATGTTTATCGTGGCAAAGCTGAATCTTTTGCCCAAGATCCATTAGCACTTGGGCTAGCTCAAGAAGCGGTTCGTCTTGGTTTAGATCTCGAACTGGAACCTGAACAACGTAGCTTTTTATATATGCCTTTCATGCATAGCGAATCAAAAATCATTCACACTCAAGCGCTTCGTTTGTTTGAGGCATTAGGCAACCCTGTAAATTTAGACTTTGAGAAAAAGCATCAAGTCATCATTGAACGTTTCGGCCGCTATCCTCATCGTAATGAAATTTTAAATCGTCTCTCTACGCCTGAGGAAATAGAATTCTTAAAACAGCCAAACAGTAGCTTCTAAATTGATATTGACACAACAGACTTCAGGAGAGCGAAATGAAAAACTTATGCATGATTTTGGGATTATCTGGCATGCTCTTGCTGTCTGGTTGTGTC
Source organism: Acinetobacter sp. ANC_7588 (assembly GCF_056783995.1). Classification (NCBI taxonomy): domain Bacteria; kingdom Pseudomonadati; phylum Pseudomonadota; class Gammaproteobacteria; order Moraxellales; family Moraxellaceae; genus Acinetobacter; species Acinetobacter sp. ANC_7588. The sequence continues at coordinate 162,300 of NZ_JBWYIU010000004.1, forward strand.
ACGACGCCAAGTAAACCGCGTACATTTGATCAGCTTGGGCAATTCGCAACTATTCCCTTGAACCAATCAACGTATCGTATTAGTTTTCAAGGCTCATCTAACATGAGCTATGGTACAGCTGAAGAAATAACCTTACTTAAAGCTGCACAAACAACGGTCAAACAGGGCTTTCATTTTTTTAAAGTCCAAGATGATCCAAGCAATCGCACACAACAACCACCTCGTCAAGCTGTGGTTTATTCCAATCCTTACCCGTATGGTTATGGATATCGTAGACATCCTATGTTCTTTGATCCTTTTTATGATCTGCCACAGGTGGTCAGTTTAGAACCAGTTCAAGTAGCCTATACCATCACCTGTTTTAAAGATCAAAAAACAGCACCTCAAGATGCTTTTGATGCACGTTTAATTTTACAGGCCTTAGGGTCTAAATATGGTTTAAGTGCTACAGGCGACGTACTGCCTGTACAAACACAGCCTTCTCAATCACAATAAAATAATATTAATACAACAGCTTACATAGGAATTATGCATGAGTGCATCACCAACAATGACTACCCCTAGTCTGGATCGAAGCAAACGGTTTGCCATGATCGCACTGGTTGTCGCTGTATTGGCTTGGATATCGCTCATGGTGGCTGCCAAAATTTTTCCAGAATATGTTTGGCTTATTCATATTTTAATGTTGTCTGCTGAAGCAGGTGTGGTTGGTGGTTTAGCAGATTGGTATGCCATTACGGTTTTGTTTCGGAACCCATTCGGCCGTATCCCTATTCCTAAGTTTTTAAAAGATCACACCGAAATTATTCCACGTAACAAAGCGCGTATTGCAGAATCCATGGGACGTTTTGTTCAAGAAAACTTCCTATCGCCACAGATTGTGGCAAAAAGCTTGAGTCAAACAGATGTGAGTTTGGCAGTAGGACAATGGCTAGCCAATCCAGATAACAATCGTCAAGTGACTCAAGTGATTCAACAGACAGTGCCTAAAGTTTTTGAGTTTGTTGGACAAGAACAAGTCGGTAGGTTTATTCAAACTAACAGTGTGCAATGGGTAAAGAACACTCAAATCAATACCCTGGCCAGTGAAATGATTCGTGCCGTATTAGAAAATGACTTCCACCAAGATGTTTTACAACGTGGTCTCGATGTTGCGCACGGTTGGGTGACTTCACATCCTGAACAAACTCGGGAGCTAACCCGCACCCTATTTAAAGAACTCGGAGTGTGGCGTTTAGCCAAAGGCGCAAGTTGGATCGGTATCGATGTTCAACAAAGAACGATTGACTCTTTAATAGAGCGTGTCGAGTCAATGTTGGCAGATCCAGAGCATCCATGGCGTCAAAAAATTGAGAGTATTGCACAGCATTTAATGACTGAACTGGCAAATCCTGAAAGTCAGGCGAGTCTTAAATTAAATGAAACTAAAAATGCATTGTTAGATAGTCCTCAAGTTTTAAATTTTATTACTGGTGCCGTCGTCATTCTGTGCAATGCCATTCGTGAAGATTTGGAGAAAGCAGATTCAGGTATAGCTGAAAATTTACGTGTTGCGATTCAACAAGTCGGTCAAAACATCATTTCCAATCCTGCATTACGCCAATTATTAAATGACAAAATGAGTTCAATGGCAGTCAATCTCAGTGATCAATACAGCGAAAAAGTCATTTTATTTATCAGTGAACGCATTCACGAATGGGACTCACGAGAAATGATCGATAAAATTGAAAATGAAGTCGGTGGTGACTTACATATGATTCGCGTCAACGGTGTTGTCGTTGGTGCATTTATCGGTTTAGTGTTAGGGATCATCCGAGCAGCAGTTGAATTTTTGATTTAACTTAGAAATGAAATTTAAATTTGGTCGCTGACTAAAATTGAATTCATTGTGAATTGACGTCATCAAAAAGCCCATTTCTGCATGAATGGGCTGTATTTATTATTCTTAATCCATTTAAAGAACTAAGCTATCACTAGAGTCATTCCTATCTGCTTCATCTTATATAAACCATAATAATATTATAAGGTTACATAATTTTTTTACGATTTAAATGTGAAATAATATCTTGATAAGAGTCTACTTTACAAAAATAAGCTGGGGAGTTCTTTCTCACGTCTTCTGAGGGTTGAAATAAAAAACCATAATCAACTAAATGTAACATCGAAAAATCATTAAATGCATCACCGATCGCAATACTATTGGTCATTGAAACGTTTTCTTTTTGGAACTTTACAATAATTTCATGTTTCCCTTTATCTCGAGTATATAGAACATTTTCTATAAATCCATCTGGTCCAATTTCTAAGTGATGACAATATGTATTTTTAACAGGAAGATTTAATTTTTCAAAAAAGGGAAATAAAAACTCATAAAAGCAATCTGAAATAATGTTAACTTCAAAATTTTCAGCCTTTTGCAAATATTCTAAAAACTCCTTAGCATCTGGAATAACATCCAGTTCTTTAATGTCATCGATTAATTGTTTTAAAGGAATTTTATTTTCTTTCAGTAAATTAATTCTAAATTCCATCAGAGACTTATAGTCTGCGACTTCTCGAGTTGTAATCGCCAACTCTGGGATATTGTATACATTTGAAAAGTGTTTCCATATTTCAGGGACAAGAACACCTTCCATATCGATAAAAGCCATCTTTTTCATATTGCTACCCTATTATTGAAATTTAGCAAACAGAAGTGCTATCCCTAGCAGACATAATACAGTTCCAATCACTCTGTTAATCTGTACTTGCTTAGCTAACATTTTCTGTCTTAAAACAATCGATGAAAAAAGCAAAGCCACCAATCCAAACCATAAAAAATGAGCAAAAGACATAAATAGCCCATAACCGACCAGAATCGCTTTCGGCGTACTCACACTGATGATCTGAGTGTATGTACTAATCACAAATAAAGTCGTTTTAGGATTAAGTGCATTGGTGAAAAAGCCATATTTCACTGCTTGAAAAGGATTAATTGCAGCAGTTGATGACGTCTCGACAACCGGACTTTGTACAAAAGTTTTATAACCGATATAGATGAGATAGATGGCTCCAATATACTTCACAATATTTAGAATTTGAGGTGTATACGCCATGACAAATGCGACAGCAATGAGCGTATAAGTCACATGAATCAACACACCTAAAGAAATTCCCAGTGAAGTGAGAACACCTATCCTTCTACCATATAAGTAACTGTTTTTTGTCACGATAGCGAAATCAGCACCAGGACTCACAACAGCGAGTATGGTGATGAGAATAACTGCTATAAACTCACCCATTCATTATGCCTTTTTAAACGTGATCACTAATACATCTCTTAATCCAATATCACCCAACGTAAAATCATTGACTTTGATTTCCGTTACGCTGTGATAGACCTGATGATCATCCACAAGTGCGATATCTAAAAAATTTTCAAGCATAAATTCTGCTTTCTAATTCTTATTCAAGTCATAAATTCGGGTCATTCCACCTTGAACATTTTGACGGTTGATCATGGCCATTAAAACGAAATCCACACCATCGCGATGTATCCCTTCAGGGGTTGGCTTACCACTATCGTCAAATTTTGCTTCAATGCGAAATTGATGCGCTTCGATAAACCAATTTTCAGTTTCAATTTCTGAAAAGGTGAGATATGCGAATTGTAGTAAATTTCTAAAAATTGGATTTTCAATTGTATTTTTATCAATCTCTGAAAAATATCTCGCAATTCCACCATTCAAAGTGTTGTATTCAATCGTCTGAAAATGAGGAATATAAGAATTCTTCAGTAAAATTTTATGCTTATCATTAATAGTAAAAGTTGCATGTTTTCTTGTTCGATATTTACCTTTATCTGACATAAATTGATCTAAATCTAGAGCGTTCCAACTGTCTATAAAATCACTGACATCTTGCTCATTAACATCGTGAAAATTATTATTTTTCTGTATTTCTTGGAATGTATTTAAATCAATAAACGCATAACCCTTTTTGATTATCTCTTTTGAATATGTGTATTCATCGAGATGCTGCTTGTTAAATGGAATGAATTTTAATATATTTTCCATTGTATTAGCTTTATATTGCTTTTGGTAATCTTCATTTTGAACAAAAGTTAAAAAAATAAAATCAATAAAATCGACAAAAAATATATGAGTTTTTGGAATGATAGAAAAAATATCTTTGAATTCACTGAAGTTTTTTTATTTTGTCGCTAAATACAGCAGTGTCACGATTGCAGCAAAGAAATTATTTGTTACGCAAAGTGCCGTCAGTAAGCAAATTTACAATCTCGAAGAAATATTAAATATCACATTATTTGAACGACGAAATAAAACCTTGATACTCACCAAAGAAGGAGAAACTCTTTTTCATTGCGCTCAGAATATTTTCAATCAATTGGATGATTGTTTAATTGGACTAACTCAAAATAAAACTGAAAACAAACAATTGGTACTGTCCTGTGAACCAACCATTTCGATGAAGTGGTTAATTCCACGACTTGTTGAATTTAAAAAACTCGGACATGATTTTGAAGTGGTTTTGCTCACAGGTGGTGGTGTAGTCGACTTTGAAAAAGATAATATCGATATCGCAATACGAAGAAATGATTTTGAATGGGGATCGCATCTGTTTAGTGAGAAAATTGGCGATGAATATATTGTGGCAGTCCAAGCATCTCACCACCCTAAATCCAAAGAATTGTTAATTTCTAAATCACGCCCTTATTTTTCAAAAAAATTACACCAATTGGATGAACTCAAAGATATTTTGAAGAAACATTCCAAAATAGAATTAGAGCATTTTTACTTATGTTTAGAAGGCTGCTTGGCTGGCCTAGGAAAGACGATCATTTCTATCTACATGATTGAAAAAGAATTAGAGCTCAAGTCTGTAAAAAAAATAACACCAATTCTTCAGGATGGTTCTGCCTATTATCTACTGTCCCATACTAGATTTATTGAAGATCCTCGGAAGATTATTTTTTTAAATTGGTTAAAAAATGAAATGAAGCAAAGTCAGATCAATCATTTTTAACATGAGATCACATAGATCATCTAAGGTTTTAAACTTAATTGAAGATCATTAGAATCTTATGTAAATTAAAACGAATATGTCGCAGATATTTGTATTTAGTGCAGGCATTTCAACTGCTAAACTACGAAGAAACGGGCTAAATATTACTATCCAGCATGATTAAAATTGAATCTAAATTACCAGACTTAGGTGTCACTATTTTTAGCGTGATGTCAGCACTCGCCCAAAAGTTGAACGCATTAAATCTTTCTCAAGGTTTTCCTGATTTTCCACCTCCTCCTGAATTAATTGCAGCTTTAGCTCAAGCCACACAACAAGGCTATAACCAATATCCACCTGGTGACGGTCTGCTGAGTTTAAGACAAAAAATTGCAGCCCAATTCTGCCAACGAGACCAAGTCGATTTAGACCCGATCAGCGAAATCACCATTACACCTGGTGCAACGACTGCAATTTTGTGTGCGATTCAAGCTGTTGTAAATGCTGGAGATGAAGTAATTATTTTCGATCCTGCTTATGATAGTTATGCACCTGCAGTGAAACTCGCTGGGGCGCAAGCGATCCATATCAACTTGGTACATCCAGACTTCCATGTTGACTGGAATGTGGTGAAAGATCGAATAAATGAACGAACGCGATTAATCATTGTAAATACACCACATAATCCCTCAGGTGCAATTTGGTCCAAGCAAGATTGGCAACAACTGATCGAGTTGATTCAGGATAAAAACATTTGTGTACTTTCTGACGAGGTCTATGAACATTTAGTGTTTGATGGTCAACAACATTATTCTGCGCTTAGTTTTCCTGAACTTCGAGATCGTAGTTTTGTGATTGGTTCATTCGGAAAAACGTTTCATGTTACTGGTTGGAAAACTGGATATTGCGTTGCACCTCAGGCACTGATGAAAGTATTTCGTCAAATTTATCAATTTGCCAATTTCTGTGGTGTCCATCCGATTCAAGTCGCGCTTAATCAATTCATCGAACAACATCCTGAACATATTTTAGATCTCCCCAATTTTTATCAAGCTAAACGTGACTTATTCATCCATGGAATTCAGCATTCAAAATTTCAATATCTGCCGTCACCAGGAACTTATTTTCAAAACTTAGATTTCAGTACACTAAGACCTGAGCTCACAGATATAGAAATGTGCCAATATCTTGCAGAACAACACAAACTGGTAGCGATTCCTATATCAGTGTTTTATCAACAGCCACCTCAAGATCTGAAGCTCATTCGGGTCTGTTTTGCAAAACGAGAGGAAACCTTGCATCTTGCAGGAGAAATTTTAACGAAGGTTCAATCACAATAACGAAAAGAGACGAGACGGATTACTTTATTACTAAAGCAATTTGAATGATAAGGTGTTAAGGTCAATCCGTTGATATAGAAAACAATAATGGATAAGACTTATATATGGCGAGAACCTTACGGCCGATTGATGAACCTGGTTTCTGGAAAGTTTTTTTAGTTTTTTTAGTTCCGCTGATTGCAACCAATATCCTGCAAAATTTATCAGGCACAATTAATACGATCTTCGTCGGGCAAATGATGGGCGTCCAAGCAATTGCTGCTGTTTCAGTCTTCTTCCCTATTTTGTTCTGTCTCTTAGCTTTTGTAATTGGGCTTTCGGCTGGCTCGACGGTATTGGTTGGTCAAGCGTGGGGAGCACAAAATTTAGAAAAAGTAAGAGCGGTTGTCGGCTCTACTATTTTTATGACATTGATCGGCGGGACGATTATTGCCATTTTAGGTGTTCTATCTGCACGCCACATTCTTGAGGCCTTGGGCACAGACCCAAGTGTCATGCATTTATCTTTGCCTTATGTTCAATGGATGTTAGCAGGTAGCCCACTCCTTTTTATTTATATTATTTATACCTCTATCTTACGTGGTGTCGGTGATAGCATTACACCTCTCATCGCTTTGGGAATGACCAGTTTAATTGGGCTCTTTATTACCCCTGTTCTCATCGCTGGATATTTTGGATTTCCTCAATTGGGTATCATTGCACCTGCCATCGCCACGATTGTGGGTTATCTGGCCGTGCTTATTTTTCTGTACGTTTATTTAAATAAAAAAAATCATCCATTACGTCCAGATTTAGCAATGTGTAAACATGTACGCCACAATCCTGAACTGAGCAAAATTATTCTCAGACTTGGCGTTCCTACAGGCATTCAAATGGTCACGACCTCTGTGGCAGGATTAGTCATTGTCGGCTTGGTCAATCGCTATGGTTCAGAAGCAACAGCTGCTTATGGCGCAGTTAATCAGGTTTTGAACTACATCCAATTCCCTGCTCTGTCTATCGCAATTGCTGCCTCTATTTTTGGGGCTCAAGCGATCGGTGCAGGTAAAGCGGATTCTTTATCACGTGTAACTAAAACAGCACTGGGGATGAATTTTGTCTTTACAGGCGGGCTCGTAATCTTGGCTTATTTGTTCTCAAAATATCTCATGGCATTATTTATTACAGATGAAAAAGTCGTGATACTCGGGCAACAATTATTGTTTATTGTGCTGTGGTCAATTTTATTTTTTGGCGCGAGTGCTATTTTCGCCTCAATTATGCGTGCAAGTGGCACTGTGACTATGCCAATGATCATCAATATTGTAGCCATACTCTGTATAGAACTCCCAGCAGCTTATCTATTTAGCGCATGGTGGGGGCTGGCGGGAATCTGGTACGCTTATGCTTTGGCTTTCGTTTGCTTATGTGTGATGCAAGGTTTGTATTATCAATTTGTTTGGAAAAAGAAAACTGTTCAAGTACTGATTTAAATTAGAAATCAAGAAAATAAAAAACCCGCATGACACGGGTTTTTTTAACGATTATTTAGAATCGAAACGTTTACTCATTTTAGTCGCAAATGCAGTCACTTTTTGATAGCCCGTTGGCATCACACGTTGCATTAAATCAATCACTTTCGCATCGTTACCAATCAGTAAACGACGGCGATCTTTTTGCACTGCTTCTAGAATTTGACGCGCTGCTTCTTCAGGTGGACAACGTAATAATTTATCAAATGTCTGTGCAGATTTCTGTGGATTCATGCCTAAAGATTTTAAACTGTCATTCATTTTTGCAGCTTTCGCAATATTGGTACGAATGCCACCTGGATGTACGCAAAGCGCGCTCACACCCACATTTTCAATATCTAGCTCTTGACGAAGAGATTCAGTGAAACCACGTACAGCAAATTTAGTTGCATTATACGCAGACTGAGTTGGTTGCGCAGTTAAACCGAATAAACTTGAAATGTTGATAATGTGTCCATCACCTGTTTTCTTAATATATGGTAAGAATTCTTTGGTGCCGTACACGACACCCCAGAAGTTAATGTTAACAATCCATTCCAACTCTTCGTATGTTGCGCCTTCAACGGTCGAACCCAATGCCACCCCAGCATTGTTGAAAATCATGTTCACTGAACCATGATTCTGTACAGTTTCAGCCGCCCATGCTTTAACTTCGTCACGATTCGCAACATCTACTTTCTTGGTTGTGACTCGTACATTTGCATTCTTCGTCAGTTCAACTGTTTCTGCTAAGCCCTTTTCATTTACGTCACTTAAAGACAAATGACAACCTTGCTTGGCCAGTAACACCGCAAGTTGTTGACCAATACCAGAACCTGCACCTGTGATTGCAGCCACTTTGTTTTTAAAATTTTTCATTGTGAATCCTTTTTTTGATTTTTATGCACCACAGCGTTGATCTGGGTCATTCATGTTCACTATAATTTTGACAATTATTATTGTCAATGTAACTATCGACCATTTTTATTGTTACTATAGGCCAATTTAGTATCTTTAGCTGATCAGTACTCTATACTGACCGCAGCATAACACTTTTATAAAAAGACTCGAATTGCTATGAACCCAGAGAACCTCACTCCATCAGAACACGAGCAAGCGATTGAAAAGCCTCCCGCAAAAGAGCGTCAATTTAAAGGGATGTCCTTAACTGAACGCAAACAAGCACGCCGTGAGAAACTTATTGAAGCGGGTATTGAAGCATATGGAACTCATGGTTTTTTCTCAGTAACCGTTAAAGATATTTGCACACAAGCGAAATTAACTGAACGTTACTTTTATGAATCTTTTAAGAAAAGTGAAAACTTATTCCAAACGATCTTTTTAGAACTGATTGAGAAGCTTCAACAAACATTAATGCAAGCTATTATGAAAGCCTCTCCTGAGCCTCTCAACATGATTGATGCAGGTCTAAATGCGTTCTTTAGTTTTTTAGAAGATGATCCGCGTACCGCTCGGATTATTTATATTGATGCAATGCTCGTCCAAGAACTTCATAATCATGCAACCATTCAAGAAACAATGGGCCGTTTCGACCGAATGATTCATGCCTTTGTCACATTAATGATGCCACATACCCATCTCACTGAAAAAGAGATCTCCTTGATTGCAACTGGTCTAAATGGCTATGTCACTCAAGTTGCTGTTCGCTGGGTAGTAGGTGGTTTTAAACTTCCACGTGCTGAGGTCGTTCAGGCATGTAAAACCGTTTTTCTCGCCCTATTGAATGATCTAATGAAAAAGTAGCATCAAATTAAGATGAAGAAATTGTGACAAATCGTAAGTAAATTTAAGATATTGATTTAATTTCAGATTAACAAATATCAATGAGACAAAATATCAGCCTAATTGTCACAAAACATTGCTATATTTAACTTCGATTTCCATCTTGCAATGATACTGTCATAATTAATCTTTGTAATAAGCCTGTCATAAATATAAAACGGTTCACCGTTCATCATAGGATATTGCGTTGTGAAAGATGACTACATTTTAATTGTCGACGACGAGCTCCCAATTCGGGAAATGATCCATACTTCTTTAGATATGGCAGGCTTTCAATGCTTGGAAGCAGAAGATGCGAAACAAGCACATCAAATGATTGTTGATCAACGTCCAGCGCTTATCCTACTCGACTGGATGTTACCGGGTGGCGTGAGTGGCGTAGATTTGTGTCGTCGCCTTAAGCGTGATGAAACACTTTCAGAAATTCCAGTCATTATGTTGACTGCGCGTGGCGAAGAAGACCATAAAGTTCAAGGTCTTGATGCTGGTGCAGATGACTATATGACGAAACCATTTTCAACACGTGAGTTGGTATCCCGTATTAAAGCAGTGTTAAGACGTGCAAATGCGTTAAATGGTGAAAAAACCATTGATGCAAATGGCTTAATTCTTGACCCAGTAAGCCAACGTGTCAGCTATAATCAAAATATTCTTGATATGGGGCCAACAGAATATCGTCTATTGGCATTCTTTATGACTCATCCAGAACGTGCCTATACCCGTGCTCAATTACTTGATCAGGTATGGGGTGGAAATGTGTATATTGAAGACAGAACCATCGACGTCCATATCCGTCGCTTACGTAAGGTGCTCGAACCTTATGGTGCAGACCGTTATGTTCAAACTGTGCGTGGTACTGGCTATCGTTTTTCAACACGAGCTGATGTTGCTTTAGGTTAATTTAGATTTTATGTACGAACCCTACCCCGTCCCAGAATTGGCACGTGAACATCAAAAGTTTCTATATAGCAGTTTATGGACTTTTGCCAAGCAAGACTTACGTTTACTGGTATTTCTACTGATTATTGCGGGCTGTATCGGGTTAGGGATTGGCTATCTTTGGATATGCTTAGGCATTGCCTGTCTCATATTTTTTGGTATCCAATTACGCTCATTATATTTAGTCAATGATTGGATTTCGAATCGTCCTTACGATGTACCACCAAATTTAAATGGAATCTGGGGGGCATTACTGTTCAATGTATATCGGGCTCAACGCCAAGAACGTATTGTTCAGTCTGAAATGGTTGGACTGATCGATCGAACTCAATCTTCTCTCGTGGCTTTATCAGAAGCGATTATTCTTACGGATGATTCCCATCAAATCGAATGGTGGAATCCTGCTGCGGAAAAGCTATTTGGGATTCAAGCTGTTGATCGTGGCCGCAACCTGCTCACGATTATTCGCCAGCCTGATTTTATTGAATATTTTCATAATACCCATCAAGCACCAGATGGTGTAAAAATAAAATTGGTGAACCATGATAATAAGTATGCGCAAATTAAACTGACTCGCTTTGGCAATGAAAGTCGCCTCTTAGTTGCGCACGACATTACCCGTATGAAAAATCTCGAGCAAATGCGTTCAGATTTTGTTGACAATATTTCACATGAATTAAGAACACCACTCACAGTGTTAAGTGGGTATATAGAAACATTCACAGATCAAGAAGATATCAATCCGCGCTGGAAACGTGCCTTTGAACAAATGCAATCGCAAACTAAACGCATGAATGCATTGGTCAATGATCTTTTGCTTTTGTCTCGTTTAGAAAATGAAAAACAAATTGCGAAAAATCAAATTATCGAAATGCCAAGTTTAATGAACCATCTGTTCGATGATGCGCAAGCTTACAATATTGATTATGGTCATACACTTAACCTTGATATAGACAGCCACTGTGACTTAATTGGTTCAGATATGGAATTGGCGAGTGCGTTTAGTAACTTAATTACCAATGCCATAAAGTACACCCCGAAAGGTGGCACCATCACCATCGGCTGGCATGATGATGGAGAACGTGGCTATTTTTCTGTTCAGGATACTGGTATTGGAATTGATCCAAAACACTTACCGCGTTTAACTGAACGTTTTTATCGTGTGGATAGTGCACGCAGTCGTCAAACAGGTGGTACTGGTTTAGGCCTTGCCATCGTTAAGCACGTACTTATGCAACATGGCGCACATATTGAAATCGAGTCGAAAGAAAACGAAGGCTCTACATTTATTGCCGTGTTTCCCAAAGAACGCTTGTATAAAATGCACGAATAAAAAAAAGCGCCTAAGGCGCTTTTTTTTATTCAGAAGATATACTCAAATAAGATGACCTAACGCTTCACCCATTACTACAGTTGAGTTCGCCTTAAATGCTTGGTCCCATTGCATTTTATCTTTCTCAAACAAAACTACAGCCGTTGAACCCAAATAAAAACGTCCGAGCTCATCACCTTTTTCAAGTTTCATCGCATGATGGTTCAGCTCTAAGCGACCTGTTGGTTTTACTTTACCTGTCGCAACAGTTTCAATTCCAGCAACAATCATTGCGCCAACTAAAACAACAGCCATACGACCAATATCAGTATCGAATAAACATACCATTCGTTCATTACGTGCAAACAAACCCGGAATATTTTCAGCTGTAGTTTGGTTGACTGAAAATAATTCACCTGGAATATATAAAGTTTCAGTCAATGTACCAGAATAAGGCATATGCACACGATGATAATCACGCGGTGATAAGTACACTGTTGCAAATTCACCATTTTTGAATGGTGCTGCCAATTGAGGATCACCAATTAACTTTTCAACTGAAAAGCTTTGACCTTTTGCCTGAAAAATATCGCCCTCATTGATTTTACCTAATTGTGAAATTGCACCGTCTGCAGGTGACACGACACTTTTAGGATTAGGATCAATTGAACGAACGCCTGTTTTCAAAGAGCGAGTGAAAAACTCATTAAAGGATTTAAATTTCAAGGCATTTTGTTGCTCAGCAATTGACATATCAATGCCATATTTTGCTTTAAATGCTTGAATGACAACATTCTTTAATACTGGGTTTTCACTGGCTGCGACTTTACCCACCAAACGGCTGAGTTTTTGTTGCGGGACGATTTGCTGCGCTTGAATAAATAGTTTCTTTTTTAAATTTGTCAGACTCACTCAGGTGACTCTCCAGTAATGATTGGACTGTCGAGGCGGTTGCCCCACTCGCTCCACGCACCATCATAAGCTTGGATATCCCAACCCAGTAATCGACCAATAATGTAAGCTAAACCTGAACGGTGATGAGACTGACAATATACGACGACTGGCTGATCAAATTGAAAGCCCAATTGTTCTAAACGTTGTTGCGTGCGTTCTAAGGGGTGCAATTTTAAATGATTTTGACGATTAAGTGCAGTACTCCACTCAAAATGTCTAGCCGTTGGAATATGTCCCCCACGACGTGCCGCGAGACGTTGCCCGGTATACTCCTCAGCCGTTCGGCAGTCCCATACTTGGCAAGTTTTATTTTCAATTTTTTTTATTAAAGTTGAATAATCAATACGGTGTTGATCAACATTGGATGTCTTAACTTGAAAAAGACATGTGACTGGCTGAACCTCTTCAACTTCTGAAGAAGTAGGATAGTTGGCGCCTAACCATGCATGAATACCACCATTTAATAAACTGGTGTTATAAAAACCCATACAGTGTAGATTCCAGATCAGTCGACCAGCCCATGCCCCACCTTCATCATCATAGACCACGACATGATGCTCAGGTGATATGTTTAATATCTGGACTAGCTGCTGAAGCCCTTCATCATCAGGCAATAAACCCGTAGCTTGTTCCTCTTGGCGCACTAAAAATTTTGGCTTCAGATGTATAGCATGCGGAATATGTAATTGCTCATAGACCGAACTTCGGGTCAAATCAACAATACGTAACTTTTCACTTCCTAAATGAGGAACAAGTTGTTCTGCTTCAATGAGCAGACCGAAATCAAAAGCGTTAGTGGTCATATTTATTGAATAGTTCTATTGGCCTTGTTCAAATCTTAGCACAAGACTTTTTCAAAATTATTCTGATTTTTTGCATAGTATTAGCAAAAAATCAGAAAAGGGAAATTATGATTAAGGAGACTCAACATCAAATACCTGACGCAAATATGCGAGGAAGGTATCATTATCAGTCATCGTTTTTCCTGGACTATCAGAGAGTTTAGCTACCGATTGACCATTGCATTCGACTAACTTTAAAACAATATTCAAAGCAGTTTGTCCCATATCATTGGTGAGGTTAGTACCAATCCCGAAACTCACTTGGAAACGATCTTTAAAATATTGATGCAAATCCCATGCCTTCTCTAAGTTTAGACCATCACTGAAAGTGAGCATTTTAGTTTTGCTGTCAATTTTTAATTTTTTATAATGTGCGTAGGCTTTATCGCCCCACTCATATGGATCACCACTGTCATGTCGTAGACCATCAAACAATTTGGCAAAATACAAATCAAAGTCTCTTAGAAATGCATCCATACCAACAACATCTGTCAGTGCAATACCTAAATCTCCGCGATATTCCTGCACCCAAGTTTCAAGTGCAGCTTTTTGGAAATCACGTAAGCGAACATCCAGTGCTTGGAAAGCTTGTAAAAATTCATGTGCCATCGTACCAATGGGTGTAATACCCAACTGCTTTGCCAATAAAACATTACTTGTGCCACGAAAAATATGTGGTGCAGCCTTATTAAACTCTTCCACCACATGTTTCTGCCAGTCAAAACTATAGCGACGGCGTGTTCCAAAATCGGAAACAAGAAATGGTGGATCATTCGGTTGTTGACTACTTTCATAGTGTTTCAACAATTCAATTTTAGCTTTAAGACGGCGCTCTCCTTCTGCCAATACCTGCTTATCGCGAATACGACGAAAATAGAGTTCATTGACGATTGCAAGCACGAAAATTTCAAACATCATTGCTTGAACCATAGGTCCTTCGATACGAATATCTAAACGGCCTTGATCATCGATACTGGCTTTAATAAAGCGGCGCTTAAGTTGGAATAATTCTAAATAGTCTACAAAATCACTTTTAATAAAGCGTAAACTTCTTAAATATTGTAATTCATCTTCTTTAAATTTGAGCTGACACAGTAAATCTAACTGTTCGTTCAGTTCCTCTAATATATCCACGAGTGGATAGGCTGTATCTTCAAGGTTACGACAACGAAATTGATAGACACTATCCGTTTGAGGAAATTGATGTAATACCACTTGTAACATCGTGAATTTATACAAGTCAGTATCAAGTAAGGATTGAATAATGGCAGACATATTATTTTTCAGTTTTTAGCAACTTATTGCATTAAAGCACATTTTGTTGCGATTCATAGCTCGTTTTAGTAATTGTCGAAGATTATTCGACTAATTACTAAAACTTAAACTGATTATTTTTTTGCATTGTCTTGACTATATGACTCAGTCAAAGCTTTCAATGCTTTATCTTGCCCAATAACTTTTGCGAATTCTTCTGTGGTCTTGTGTCCTGTCTGTTTCGCTTGAGCATCACAATCGACCTGGCGTAATTGTTTGGCAATCGACCATTCAAGCTTAAAGATAGCACCCATCAAAGCTGTATTACCCTTATTATCACGAGCACAGCGGTCTGCGCCGTTTTCCAATAGAGTCGTTACAATATCTTGATGACCATAGTAGGTCGCCATCATTAATGGTGTAAAACCAGCATGGTTTTTAATATTGACTGGAAAACCATGTTTCAAAAATTCATGAATAACTTCTTTGTTTCCTGTTTTCGCTGCTGCGAAAAATAAGTCAATCACTTCTTTCTGATCTGATTGTTGTGAGCTACTGACAGACGTCGTTTGAGCGTGAAGCATTACTGAACTTAAACTCAGTAAAGCGATTAATAAACTATATACAATATTTTTCATTCTTCCCTCACCTGAGTTTAAATTCGATAACGAATGCCTGTAAAACTCCCCTAGGGTTGCAGGAAAGGAATTGAGTTTTACAGGGCTTTTTTGAGGTGACACCTTAGACCCTAATCACCAATTCAAAGACTAATCTTGATTAGTCTTTTAAAGCTGCCGCTTTCGCTTTAACAGTCGCTAAGTTACCGTTTACAGCTTTAGTCATACGTGTGCCGTAATCCGCATCTGCTTTATAGAAATAAGACAACATGATGTGTTTAGTTTCTGAATCTTTTACGTTACCAAGATCAGCTGCTAAGTTCATAATGAGGTCAGATTTCTCTTTAGCAGTGTATGAACGGTATAAATCACCCGCTTGCTTAAAGTTTTGCTCTTTCACACCACGTTGCTGAACTGTGCCAGAAAGTGGAGTTTCAACAGCACGTGCTTTAGGAGTCGATGGTTTTGGCTCCATACGGCTTGGTTCATAGTTCACGTTAGATGAAGTTGCACCAACATTCATATAACCATCTTGGTTATTGTTGTTCACATTTACCAATGGACGGTTTACTGGAATTTGCTGGTGATTTGCACCCAAACGGTACATTTGTGTATCAGAGTAAGAGAAGATACGACCTTGTAACAGACGGTCTTCTGATGGCTCGATACCTGGTACTAAGTTACCCGGAGCCATTGCCACTTGTTCCGTTTCTTGGAAGAAGTTTTTAGGCATACGGTTAAGCGTTAACGTACCTACTTTTGTTTCTGGTACTAAATCAGTAGGCCAGATTTTAGTTGGATCAAGTGGATCGAAATCGAAGCTATTCAAATCTTTAGGATCCAATACTTGGATATAAAGATCCCATTTCGGGAAATTGCCCGCATTGATGTTCTTATAAAGATCATTCGTTAAGTGGTTGAAGTCTTTACCTTGTAATTCAGCAGCTTCTTTAACGTTTAGACCTTTAACACCTTGCTTAGAACGGAAGTTAAATTTAACGTATTTATATTCGCCTTTGTCGTTGTACAATTTAAATGCATGTACACCGAAACCGTCTTGTTCACGGTAGCTCGTAGGAACACCTTGGTTACCATATACATAAGTCAACATATTTGTTGCCCATGGCTGGCTAGACAAGAAGTCAAATACGCGATTAGCGTCTTGAACGTTGTCAATTGGGCTTGGTTTCATTGCGTGGATGAAGTCTGGGAACTTGATCGCATCACGAATGAAGAATACAGGCGTTTGGTTACCAACTAAATCCCAGTTACCTTCTTGAGTATAAAACTTAATTGCGAAGCCATGTGGGTCACGTAAAGTTTCTGGAGAATGCTTACCATGAATTACTGTAGAGAAGCGTAAGAATACTGGAGTTTTCGTACCTGCTTTGAAAAGTGAAGCAATAGTAAGATCTGATAAATCTTTAGTTGCAACGAATTCACCATAAGCTCCCGTACCACGTGCGTGTACAACACGCTCAGGGATACGCTCACGACCGAAACGTTGAAGTTTTTGAATCAACTGTACATCTTGTAATAATACAGAACCATTTGGACCTGCAGTGATTGAATTTTGGTTATCACCCACTGGTGCGCCGTTATCTTTTGTTAATGGTGCAGCTGATGCTGCTGTCGCAGTTGCAAGCATTGCAACCAACATTGAACGCTTAAACATCGTTTTCTCTCTCAAATTTACCTTTCCTGCACGCGTAAATTACCTTCTTTAACAAAATTGGTAAAAAGGTTAATTTTTATTATTTCAATCGCTTTATTAGATCAAAAGTATATACTCCAATTAATTATTTTTTTATCAATGACTTATGAGGATTGATGACGACTTTATCCCTTTTCTTTTTTCCAATTTGATACAATTCATTTGAATTAAAAAACATCAAACTTGGTTGAATTATGCGTGCTTTACTCCAACGCGTCCTTGAAGCGAAAGTCGTTGTGGATGGTGAGATTACTGGTCAAATCGAAAAAGGGATTTTAGTTTTTATTGGTATTGGCAAAGAAGATAACTTTGAAAAAGGTAAGAAGCTCATCGATAAGATTTTAAAATACCGTTTTTTTGATGATGACCAAGGAAAAATGGGTTGGAATCTTAGCCAAGCCGGAGGCGGATTATTATTAGTCTCGCAATTTACCCTGATGGCACAAACCCAAAAAGGTTTGCGTCCTGACTTCGGCCCTGCAATGCCGCCTCTCGAAGCAAAAGAACTGTATGAACAGTTAGTTGAATACGCAAAATCTCAGTTTGAACATGTACAAACAGGAATCTTTGCAGCGGATATGAAAGTGCATCTCATCAATGATGGTCCGGTAACCTTCAATCTTGAAGTTGAATGACTAGAAAAGCCCTCTGATGAGGGCTTTTTTTCTTGCATTTCAATACTCATCTCTAGAATCAAAACGAGAAAAGTCCGTATTTAGGTGCTGTATTACTTACCTGTCTTTTCTTTAATAAATTGACGAGCAAATTGTATTTTTTCTTTTACAGGTTTAGGAATTTTTGGTGGAATTAATTTAGCGACTTGGTTAAACCATACCAATAAGCTGAAATCACCTTCCATTTTAATACTGCCATTTTGCATACCCGTCATGAATGCAGTTGGATCACCTTTCAACAGGGTTTTAACACCTTGCTCGCTATCAGCAAACTGAAGTACGAAATCTGCTTTCTCTGCATCACCTGAAACAGAATCAATCTGACCATTGTTGACTAAAATCTGACGTGCAACACCTAGATCTGTACCTATTTGAATACGGAACTGACGATCATGAATTAACTCAATAAATTTTGGACTCGTACGTGACAATTGTTTCATACGCAATGCCAAACCTAACACCAAAAGGTCTAGTGGATCTGTGCTTGCATCAACGATAGGTAATTTCACAACAGGTATTGAAGATAGTTTCATGACAATTTAAGTCCGTTTTTTTAATATCAAAAATAATTGATTCATCCTAGCATATCTTATAAGTAAGGAAATGCAGCTTTGTTTAACAAAACGTATAGGCAAAAAAAGGTATATCATTTTGATACACCTTTAAATATAAAATTGTTACCACGCAGTTTTGGTCTACATATCATTTGTCATGAGTAGGATTTAATCGTCCTCATATACAGGAGTATGTTCAATATAACGACGATTTTCTAAAGCCTTTTGCGCACGACTATCTTCGCGAAGTAAGAAAGCCGTTAAAGCCACCATGGCTAAGCTAATCGCTGTTAAATAACTATATGCCAAAGACATGTCAAAGACGTGTTGGACACTATAACGAATACCTTCAAGTAAACCCCAGAAGACCATACCCGCCAACATAAACCCTAGCCAATGACGATAAGGTGAAAAGAATACGGCCGCCAATGCTACAGCGATCAGAGCAAATCCGAGTATCGTTGCAAAAGTTAAAGTGACCATAAAAATCTCCGTCAAAATTTAGATGTTTCAAATACTGCCTAATGGTGTTTCACAACAAATTAAATAACGCTTCACTTTCTTCAATGGTCTTGTTGGCGTTTATGAAAGCATTATGGTGAGTTTTTTTCAGAAAAAAAGACCTGATGCTTTTGTAAGCGACACATATTGTCGCAACATTCTTTTGTCATTACATTTTTTAAGATTAGACATTTTTCATAGAGTCAGAATCAGTCAAACTTGGCGTGTCATTACAAAAAAATACCTCGTAATTTTTTGTCAAAAACATCTTTTTTTCGATGATGACCATCTGTTTTTTCGTCTGAACTTAGCTGATTAAAATTTGTCTAAGAATGATTCACTTAGATAAAAAAAAGCGACCATTTGGTCGCCTTTTTAATAAGCTTTTTTTGATTTTAAGCTCGACTTAAATCTTTATCATGTACACCTAACAGGTACAGAACACCATCCAAACCAACACTTGAGATGGCTTGATTTGCATTTTGACGCACCAATGGTTTAGCACGGAATGCAACGCCCAAGCCCGCTATAGAGAGCATTGGCAAATCATTCGCACCATCACCTACTGCAATCGTTTGCTCAAGTGAAATGCCCATTTCATCCGCAATTTGGCCTAATAAAAATGCTTTACGAGCGCCATCCACAATATGCCCTTTAACTTCGCCAGTGACCTGCCCATCTTGAACATCCAAGATATTGGCATGAACTTCATCAATCCCAAGTTTTGCTTGTAAATATTCAGCGAAGTATTGGAAGCCACCAGATAAAATAGCCGTGCGATAACCCAAAGATTTCAGGGTTGAAATAAGACGTTCTGCACCTTCAGTAATCGTTAAACGTTCTGCAATTTTAGGCAATACAGAAGCATCCATACCTTTCAGTAGCGCCACACGCGCACGGAAACTGCTCTGAAAGTCCAGCTCACCTTGCATAGCACGCTCAGTAATTTCTGCGACTTGTGCACCGACACCTGCTTCAATTGCAAGCTCATCAATCACTTCTTGTTCGATCAGCGTTGAATCCATATCAAAGCAAACTAAACGACGATTACGACGGTACGGCGTGTCTTCTTGTACTGCAACATCGACACTAAGGTCATTTGATAAACTTAAACATGCCGCTCGCATCGTTGCAGCATCTAACATCTGACCGCTCAAACCAAATTGCACACAAGCACGTTTTGGTTCATTTTCAAAATGATTCAACGTTGGGCGACCAGACAAACGAGTGACTGTTTCAATATTAAACCCTTGACTTGAAACAATATTAGTCACTGCTTGCAAATGTGCTGCGGTAAGTTCAGGTGCCAATGCCGTCACGATATATCGTGTACGTCCACCCTCTTTCACCCATTGCTCATAATCTTCTGAATCGATCGGTTTAAAGCGCACAGTAAGACCAATATCGTGTGCTAAAATCAGAATATCTTTCATGGCCAAAGCCGTTGCTGTCTGGTCTTCGGAGGCAACCACGATGCCGAGAGTCAATTGGTTATGGATAACTGCTTGTCCTACATCTAAAATTTGCAAAGAATGTACGGACAACACCTGCATCAATCGAGTAAACTGATTCGGTTGGTCAGGTCCTAAAAATGAAATAAGAATGATTTCTCGCATGAATTGACTCGGGTCTGAGCTACGAATATTGTAAGAATCATAATCGAAATTGAATTAATTTTCTTTGGAAGTTTACGTTGAATGCGCCTAGACAAGGGCTATTTGCTAGCCTGCTGATTGTAAGTTTTGCCTTGCATACCTTTTTATTGGTTATTGCAACGACACATCAATTAAATGAAAACCGTGCAAGCCAAGGTTTGCTAATGACGACTCAACTGGTCGCAGATAGCTTAACTGAACTTGAACCTGCCAATACTGTATCTCTTGCCTTATTAGCCAATCGCTATGCAACGAATCCAAGTGTTGCATATATACGTATTCTTGGCACAGGAGATCAAGTTCTCGCAACTGCAGGCTTGTCTAAGACGCGTCAGGGTGAAATCTTCGTTCGAGATGCACTACAAAATGAAAAGAAAATTGGCAGTGTGGAAATCACATTGGTTAAACCAAGTATCGGTGAAATATTAAGAACACAATGGCTGGCGATCCTCTCTTCACTCTTTATTCATGGCTTATTATGGTTGGCTTATCGTGCCATTGCTCGCCCTACGCGTAGCGAATATCTTGCGAGATTAAATAATGAGTCCCGTTTACGTCATGAGATCAAGCTGCTCACTGAAGCATTAGAACTGGAAAAGAGTCAGCCTAAACAACCTCATACGCCAGAGCAAAATAAAGAACAAGCTGCAATTACGCCAAAAGTACCGACTCTGCAGTTAGATCAGGATGCTTTATCCCTGAATATCCAATTTTATGATCCGAAACAATTAATTAATACGGTTAACAAATCTGTCTCTTTACCTTATTTTAATTTATGTCAAATTTTCTTAAATAAGAGTATCGAACTGTGTACAGCGCATTATCATTTGAATGTTGATGATATCGTTGTGAATCGTAGTTTTGATCAACAAGGCGCTGTCATCAGTATTTCTTCACTCAAGAATAACTCGATTGCTTGCATCTTAATGATTGGTTCGGTGTTTCAATTATTGTCAGAAGTACTCTATAAGCGTTACCGTGAGGATAAACGGTTCGTATTGCAAACGCGCTGTGCTGTAACCGCCCCAGTGGAGGCAATGCAACTCGATTCAGTACAAGCGGCGGAAAGACTCACACATCACCTGATTGCGAAAGAAATGGCGCTATATTTGACCCACGATCAGTTAAAGCATATTGGTGAATGCTATCAATTGGTTCCGATGCCGAATCCAACCAGTGTGTTAACACGTCACGCTTTCATGATTAATGGTATGAACGAAGCCTGTGCCGAACTCGCACAAAATATCCGTACTGAGATTTTGAAAGGCAAAGCCCAAAGCTCCTCGACAGATCGTACAATCAGCTCTTAATTAGATTAAATTTTAATAAGTAAACCAGATTTGATGCTAAGTTAAATCTGGTTTTTCTTTTTAAAAGCTCACAGTCGTGAAAAGTTAGACTAAGCGTCTAGTTTGTATACAAAATTGCTCTTTTGGTAATTTTATCTCTCTTTTCAATGTGCTATGAAGGTGTATGTTTGACTGTGTTGAATGGTACAGTCATAAGCATAGGCAAACTGACTAAAAAAGCGTTAGACTATGGCGCAACAAATTTATTCAAATGTCAGAATGACATAACAAAAAGGTGAAGGTTGATGTCGCTCAATACTGTAGAAGAACTTGTAGCAGATATCCGTGCAGGAAAAATGGTCATCCTGATGGATGATGAAGATCGTGAAAATGAAGGCGACCTCGTTATTGCTGCAACGCACGTACGACCTGAAGACATTAATTTCATGATCACGCATGCTCGTGGCTTGGTTTGCTTAACCTTAAGTCGTGAACGCTGCAAACAATTAAATTTACCGTTAATGGTTGATGCGAACGGCGCTCAACACGGGACAAACTTCACGCTTTCTATTGAAGCTGCAAATGGCATTTCTACAGGTATTTCTCCAGCAGAACGTGCGCACACGATTCAAACAGCAGTTGCGGCACATGCAAAACCAGCAGATATCGTTCAGCCAGGCCATATTTTTCCACTCATGGCACAACCAGGTGGTGTGCTCCATCGTGCAGGTCATACCGAAGCAGGTTGTGATTTAGCTCGTCTTGCAGGTCTTGAACCAGCTTCTGTGATTTGTGAAATTATCAATGAAGACGGGACTATGGCCCGTCGTGCTGACCTTGAAATTTTTGCTGAAAAACACGGTCTAAAAATTGGTACAATTGCTGATCTTATTCACTACCGTATGACCAATGAACAAACGGTAGAGCGTTTGGATCAACAAAAACTCGATACCGAGTATGGTACTTTTGATCTTTACCGTTATCGTGAAGTCGGGAATCCTGATATTCATTTGGCATTGGTTAAAGGTCAACCTGAAGAGGGTGTGACGACTGTTCGCGTTCATGGCTTCAATCCGGCGCGAGACTTATTAAAGCTTAATAAGCAAGATGGTGAAGCAGCTTGGAATTTAGATCGTGCTTTAAAAGAAATTGCTCAAAGCGATCGTGGTGTCTTGGTATGGATTGGACAACGTCAGCCGTCTGATTTAGGTCCAGCATTAGAAGCATTAACTGCGCCAAAACCAGCCAAGTCAAATGCTGCCTTATCGCAGCAATACCAAACCATTGGTGTGGGTGCACAAATTTTACGTGATTTAGGCGTACAGAAAATGAAGCTCCTGAGCTCACCTTTACGCTTCAATGCATTGTCTGGCTTTAATTTAGAAGTGGTCGAATACATCACAGCTGATCAGAGCTCTCATTCATAACTCTTATTAAATATCGAGGTTGCTATGGCGATTCGCCGTATTGAAGGTTTATTACATCTCGCGAGCGAAGATCGTTACGCGATTCTAGTTGGTCGTTTTAACAGCTTTGTTGTTGAACATTTATTAGAAGGTGCAATTGATACATTGCATCGACATGGTGTTAAAGACGATAATATCACTGTCGTTCACGCGCCAGGCGCTTGGGAACTTCCGGTTGTGGCGAAAAAACTCGCAAATTCTGGTAAGTTTGATGCTGTAATTGCACTTGGTGCAGTTATTCGCGGTAGCACTCCTCACTTTGACTTTGTTGCTGGTGAATGTGCAAAAGGCCTTGGTGTTGTTGGTTTAGAAGCTGGTTTACCTGTAATCAATGGCGTATTGACTACAGACAGCATTGAACAAGCCATCGAGCGTTCAGGTACAAAAGCAGGTAATAAAGGTGGTGAAGCTGCCTTGACTGCAATTGAAATGGTTAACTTGCTAAAGGCGATCTAAAGCATGTCGCAGACACTCCAAGCTACTTATGCAGCTAAACGCAAAGCACGTCGTTTTGCTGTACAAGGGATTTATGAATGGCAAATGAGCCACAACCCTGTGCATGAAATTGAAGCACGTACACGTGCTGAAAATGCCATGCATAAAGTGGATCTCAGCTATTATCACGAGTTGCTCACACAAGTGATTGCAAATCATGAAGCATTGGATGCGTTATTAATTCCAGTACTAGATCGTGAGATCTTGGCACTGGACGGCGTTGAATTAGCTACTTTGCGTCTTGGCGCGTATGAATTGAAAGAGCATCTTGAAATTCCATATCGCGTCGTTCTCGATGAAGCAATTGAATTGGCTAAACACTTCGGCGGTGCAGATAGTCATAAATACATCAATGGTGTATTAGACCGTTTGGCACAAAGCCTACGTGAAGCAGAAAAGCAACAAGCAAAATAAGTTGTTGTTGAAATGGCTGAGTTTTCTATTATTGACACCTATTTCAATCGACCGAGTTATTCTTCAGTCGATCTAGGTGTCGGTGATGACTCAGCCCTGCTCACCCCGCCTCCACAGCAACAATTGGTCATTTGTGCCGATACCCTCGTTGCTGGTCGACATTTCCCCATCGATACAGATCCCCATGCGATTGGATGGAAATCTGTAGCTGTGAATCTTTCAGACATTGCAGCCATGGGTGCAAAACCTCAAAGCATTCTCTTGGCATTGAGCCTACCCCAAATTGATCATCACTGGCTAAAAGGGTTTAGTCAGGGTTTGTATGATTGTTGCGATCAATTTGGAGTAAGTTTAATTGGCGGCGACACAACGCAAAGCCCACATCTCACATTATCAGTTACTGCTCTAGGCTGGGTGGATATTGGAAAAGCCGTGCCACGTTCTGGTGCTCAAGCAGGTGATTTAATCTGTGTATCAGGCACTGTCGGTGATGCTGCATTCGGATTAAAATATCCCGATCATGCTTTAAAAAAACGTCTCGATTATCCCACTCCACGTTGTGAACTCGGTCAAGCGCTTAAAGGATTGGCGCATAGTATGATTGACGTATCCGATGGTTTAGCACAAGATCTAGGACATATTCTCAAAGCATCTCATGTTGGTGCCGACCTACACTTAGATCAACTTCCACTTAGTCCTGCCTTACAAGCATTGCCCAATCAACAAAAATGGCAATTAGCTTTAGCAGGTGGTGATGATTATGAATTGTGTTTTACCATTCCTTTACCTGCCTTGGATGAATTAAAAGCTCGACACTGCGATACACCGATCACGGTGATTGGTGTCGTAAAAGAGACACAGCAATTAGATTTTTATCATCATCAACAACCACAAGAACTAGAATTACAGGGATATCAGCACTTTGCAAAAACAACCAATTAATTTTAAAACGATGACTTGGTCTGAACGTTTCATTGTTTTTTGTGGCGTTGGATTCGGTTCTGGTTTAGCGCCAAAAGCACCTGGTACTTTTGGTTCAGCTTTTGCCTTGTTGTTTATCCCTGCTTTCATGGCAATAGGTTTTTTGTATAGCACGATTGCCATAATCGTTATGTCATTGATTGGGATATATATTTGTGGAAGAGCTGCTGATATAATGCGCGTCCATGATGACGGACGAATTGTGTGGGATGAATTTGCGGGTCAATCGATCACGTTTCTCCCTTTAATCTATCTAGGCCTGATGAATTGGGTATGGCTTTTTATTGGTTTTGCACTTTTCCGTCTCTTTGATGTTTGGAAACCTTGGCCTATTCGCGTCATTGATCGTCAAGTCGACGGTGGTTTCGGCATTATGCTTGATGATCTGATCGCAGGTCTGTGGGCAGCACTTTGTATTATAATTTATCTCTATATTGATATGGCTTAAGCCAAGCTCCAAAGAAAGGATGTTGTATGTCAACCACAGTTGTTATTCTTGCTGCAGGTAAAGGGACGCGAATGCGTTCAAAACTACCAAAAGTATTACAACCTTTAGCAGGACGTCCACTCTTAGGGCATGTCATTGAAACCGCAAAAAAAATACAAGCTGAAAATATTATTACTATTTTCGGTCACGGCGGCGCTCTAGTTAAACAAGCATTTTCGACAGAAAATATTGACTGGGTTGAACAAGCTGAACAACTTGGTACAGGTCACGCTGTTCAAATGACCTTACCTGTATTACCCAAAGATGGTATTTCTTTAATTTTATCCGGCGATGTGCCTTGTATTACAGCCGATACATTACAAAAATTACTTGAAGCAACACAATCTAAAGGTATTGGCTTAGTCACACTTACACTAGACGATGCTTCAGGTTACGGTCGTATCGTGAGAGAAAATGGTAAAATCCAAGCCATTGTTGAACATAAAGATGCTTCTGAAGCGCAACGTTTAATTCAAGAAATTAATACTGGCATTTATGCAGTAAGCAATGCCAAATTGCACGAGTGGTTGCCACGTCTGAATAATAATAATGCGCAAGGCGAATACTATTTAACAGATATCGTAGCAATGGCTATTAACGATGGACTCGAAATTGCTTCAGTTGAACCTGCTTTAGCTTTCGAAGTTGAAGGTGTAAATGATCGTGTGCAATTGGCAGCATTGGAAAGAGAATACCAAAACTACCAAGCGAAATTACTGATGCAGCAAGGTGTACATTTGATCGATCCGAGTCGTTTCGATCTCCGAGGTTCACTCAAGGTTGGTCAAGATGTGCGTATCGATATCAATGTCATTATCGAGGGCGAATGTGAACTTGGTGACAATGTCGAAATCGGTGCAGGATGTGTAATTAAAAACTCCAAAATTGCTGCAGGCACGAAAGTTCAACCGTATAGCGTATTTGATTCAGCCATTGTGGGTGAGCAGACTCAAATTGGACCATTCGCACGTTTGCGCCCTGGTGCTAAATTGGCAAATGAAGTACACATTGGCAACTTTGTTGAAGTGAAAAACACCACCATTGGTTTAGGCTCTAAAGCCAATCATTTTACGTACTTAGGTGATGCTGAAGTGGGTGAGGGTTCAAATATCGGCGCGGGTACGATCACATGTAATTATGATGGTGCCAACAAGTTTAAAACGATCATTGGTGACCAAGCCTTTATAGGTTCAAACAGCTCTTTAGTCGCGCCGGTTAAAATTGGTAATGGTGCAACAGTTGGTGCTGGATCGACGATTACTCGTGATGTGGATGATCATAGTTTAGCCGTAGAACGCTCTAAACAATTTGTGAAAGACAATTATCCACGTCCACAAAAGATTAAGAATTAAGGGGATTACAATATGTGTGGTATCGTCGGCGGTATAGCAGAACGAAGCATAACGAATATTCTAATTGAAGGCTTAAAGCGTCTTGAATACCGTGGTTATGACTCAGCGGGATTAGCTTTAATCAATGCAGGTCAAGTTTTACGTGAACGTCGTGTCGGTAAAGTTATCAACCTTGAAGAAGCGGTTTCAGAAGCAGCGATCACTGGCGCGCTTGGTATCGCACATACACGTTGGGCTACTCATGGCAAACCTACAGAAAATAATGCACATCCGCATATATCTGGTCAAGTCGCTGTGGTACATAACGGTATTATTGAAAATTACCAAGAGCTTAAAGATGATCTTGAAGCATTAGGATATGTGTTTACATCCCAAACAGATACTGAAGTTGTTGCACACTTAGTTCATGATGCACTGAAGTCTGCTCCTAACCTGCTTAAAGCCGTTGAACAAGTTGTGCCTCAACTCAAAGGTGCATTTGCACTCGGTATCGTACATACAGATTACCCAAATGAATTGATCACTGTTCGTGAAGGTTCACCGCTCGTGATCGGTGTGGGAATTGGTGAGAACTTTATCAGTTCTGATCAATTGGCCCTATTACCGATTACCAATCGTTTTATATACCTTGAAGAAGGTGATATTGCGCGTTTAACACGTGATACGATTGAAGTCTATGTACAAGGTGAGCGCGTTGAACGCCCTGTCAAAGAACTTGATGCGACAGTGAGTAATGCTTCAAAAGGTGAATATAAGCATTACATGCTGAAAGAAATTTATGAGCAACCTGAAGCGATCAAGCAAACCATCTCTCAAGCCTTAAATGCCGATCACTTACGTGATGATTTTCTTGCAAATGCTGTAGAAGATTTTTCTCAGATTCAGCAAGTTCAAATCATCGCTTGCGGTACCAGTTACCATGCAGGCATGATCGCAAAATATTGGTTTGAACAACTGATTGATGTACCTTGCCAAGTTGAAATTGCAAGTGAGTTCCGCTATCGCACTCCAGTCATCGTGAACAATACACTCTATGTGTGTATTTCTCAATCAGGTGAAACTGCCGACACATTGGCTGCTCTTCGTGATACACAAAAACGTGCCAAAGCGAAAAATATTAATATCACCACGATGACGATCTGTAACGTTGCAACATCTTCCATGGTGCGTGAAACAGATTACAGCTTATTGACATTAGCAGGTCCAGAAATTGGGGTTGCGTCGACCAAAGCATTCACCACACAACTTGCTGCCTTGATGCTTCTCGTGCTTAAGTTCGGTCAAGTTAAACAAACGATTTCTAATGAACAAGTAACAGAAATCATTACTGGATTGTGGCATACACCTAAAGTGATTCTTGACACATTACAATGTGATAAAGAAATTTTACGCCTATCTGAATTGTTTGTTGAAAAACAACATTGCCTATTTTTAGGTCGTGGAACACAGTTCCCAATCGCGCTTGAAGGAGCGCTTAAACTGAAAGAAATTTCATATATTCATGCTGAAGGTTATGCAGCTGGTGAGTTGAAACACGGCCCATTGGCCTTAGTTGATAATGATATGCCTGTTGTCATTCTTGCTCCTCAGGATGACATGCTTGATAAGCTCAAATCAAATATGGAAGAGGTTCAAGCACGTGGTGGTGAGCTGTTTGTATTTGCAGATGAAAATAGTGGCATTAAGGAAAAAGAGCGCCAACACGTTGTTCAAGTTCCGAGCGTTTCAGCACTATTATCACCAATCGTATACAGTATTCCTGTGCAGCTTTTGTCCTATCACGTCGCTGTACTACGCGGTACCGATGTAGATCAGCCGCGTAACTTAGCTAAGTCAGTTACGGTTGAATAATTCAATTTGATCTACACTTAAAAAGATCGATAATGAAAATTATCGGTCTTTTTTTATCAAATGAAATATCTTATCAGTGCATGCTTAGTCGGACATCCAGTTCGCTACAATGGTCAACATTGCCTTCAAGAAAAAATTAAAACGCTGATTGATGCCGATCAGGCCGTCGTAATCTGCCCTGAAATTTCTGGAGGACTTAGCACTCCCAGAGCCCCTGCTGAAATTCAAAAAGGAACAGGCTCCGATGTTTTGAGTGGCTATGCAAAAGTATTTGATCTCTCGGGAAAAGATGTTACCGAAGCATTTATTTTAGGTGCCAAACAGACCTTAGCTTTTGCGAAAAAACATGGGATTACTCATGCGATTTTGAAAGCTAAAAGTCCATCATGTGGTTTTGGTCAGATTTATGATGGCTCTTTTTCGGGGTCAAAAATAAATGCGGACGGTGTTACAGCAGCGCTTTTAAAGCAACATGGTATTCACATCATGACTGAAAAAGAATTTCTAGATCAGTTAATGAAATAAAATCAGCTACTTAATCACATCACCGTCATACTTAATTTTTTTAAGGACAGCTTTGTCACGCGTCGCCCAATAACTCGCCAAGATGGGTCCCGAAATATTGTGCCATAAACTAAAAATCGCACTTGGAAGTGCTGTAATGGGTGTTGCCGCAAAATGAACCGCAGCTAAAGCAACGCCTAAGCCAGAATTTTGCATCCCTACTTCTATCGAAACTGCTTTAGCATCTGCTTGATTAAGCTGCAATAATTTTGCAGCCCAATAACCTATAAAATATCCTAATCCATTATGTAAAATTACAACAGCAAGGATCAGTAACCCTGACTGTAAAATTTGCATTTTGCTTCCAGCAATAATCGCAGCCACAATCAATACAATCGCGATGACTGAAACCATAGGCATCATTGCGATATATCGATCTATTTTTTGCTTAAATAGGCCGCTCACGATCACCCCTAAAATGATAGGGAACAAAATCACTTGCATTACCGATACAAGCATTGCTACCGCATCTATATCGATCCACTGACTCGCTAAGAGATAAAAAATCAATGGTGTCAGCAAAGGTGCTAACATCGTTGAAACTGAGGTACACGCGACGGACAAAGCCACATTTGCCTTTGCCATATAAGCAATGACGTTAGATGCTGTACCTCCGGGACAACATCCAACAAGGAGTACGCCAACGGCAATTTCAGCGGGTAATCGAAATGCTATGCACAATCCCCATGCCAATAATGGCATCACTATAAATTGAGCACTCACGCCAACGGCAACCGCCTTAGGCTGGCTGAAAACACTTTTAAAATCTTCCCACGACAGGGTCATTCCCATGCCAAACATGATAATCCCGAGCATCCAAGTGATATAAGACTTAAGCCAAATAAAAGCTTCTGGCATATACATGGCAATTCCTGCAAATAGGAGTACCCACAGCGCAAAGGTTTTCTGCACGAATTGATTGATAGCTTTCATTTAGAAGTTCACTTGTTGGATTAACGACGTATGATCTTGAGCCATGCCTTTAAATGGTCTGCGCTGAGTGTCTGAGAGTC
This sequence comes from Acinetobacter sp. ANC_7588, assembly GCF_056783995.1. Classification (NCBI taxonomy): domain Bacteria; kingdom Pseudomonadati; phylum Pseudomonadota; class Gammaproteobacteria; order Moraxellales; family Moraxellaceae; genus Acinetobacter; species Acinetobacter sp. ANC_7588. Next base: position 192,865 of record NZ_JBWYIU010000004.1, read on the forward strand.
ATCAGTTCTTTGGCGTAAATTCGTTTCACACCTTGTGCAAGCATTTCTTGCCATGCATGTTGCAACGAACCATTTAAATCGATGCCTTTAGTCGCATCTGACACGACATAACTGTTAAAACCTAATTTTGCAGCATCAATTGCCGTCCAAGCCACACAAAAATCAGTGGCGATCCCGACAATGAAGATGTCACGAATTCCACGCTCACGCAGATAACCTGCTAAGCCAGTCGATGTTCGATGATCAGCTTCTAAAAAGGCAGAATAACTATCAATATGTGGATGAAAACCTTTACGAATGACCAACTGCGCTTTGGATATATTCAAGTCTGGATGAAAATCTGCATCATGTGTACCCTGCACACAATGTGAAGGCCATAACACCTGGCGGCCATAAGCTAATTCAATCGTCTCATAAGCAGACTTTCCAGGATGATTTTCAAAAAATGAAATATGGTCTTGAGGATGCCAATCTTGGGTAAGGACAACATTGTCAAAATGCCGAGCAAGTGAATTAATGGTTGGAATAATTTGATCTGAATTTGCTACCGCCAAATTTCCCCCAGGGGTAAATCCATTCTGTACATCAACAACGATAAGTGCACTTTGTTGTGGTTGGAACATCCTTTTCAGCTCCCAATATTTTTAAAATTGTTAGGGACTATTGCATAGGATCAAGAGAACTACAATTGCTTGAGTTGAAAATTTGATATCAAAATTCTATAAAAAAAGCCTGCATCAAGCAGGCTTTAATCTATGTTTTTGTCTTAATTCTGGATACGACGTACCAACATTAACATGAAGATTGCAGAAATAATAATACAAGGGATTGCTGCAGAGATTACGCCTGCTGCACCAAATCCAGCCGTTAATAATGATCCTGCAATTGCTGGCCCAAGCATAGCACCGATACGACCTACTGCTGATGCAACACCAACACCTGTACCACGTACTTCTGTTGGGTACACAATACCACCAAATGCGTAAAGCACACCTTGACAGCCAATCACGAAAGCACCAACCAATGCTGAAGCCAAATACATTTGTGTGAGTGAGCTTGCTGCATTCAACGCAAGAAGGCCAGCCAAAATACCACCGTACATTAACAAGATCACATAAGCTTTTTTCCAGCGGTCAGTTAATACACCTAAAATCACAGTACCTACAGTAGCACTTACCATGAAGTAGAATTGCGCTGTCGCACCTTCTTTTCTTGAGAAACCTAATTCTTGGAATAGAGAAGGTAACCAGCTGAGCATGATGTAAACCACCATGAGCGTGAAGAAATAGCTACACCAGATGAACATCGTACGAAGAAGATTCTGTGAATTAAACAAATCTTTAAACGAACCTTGTGGAGCTTCTGCAATTTCAGCTTCAGTTCTATTTTGCGTTTTCAAGAATTCTTTAGATTCAGGTAAGAACTTCATCATTACTGGAATAACAATTAATGGTAATAAACCACCAAGATAGAAAATATTTTTCCAGTTAGCACCGAAATCTGTACTTGCAATTAAAGATAAGATCGCAGCACCGACAGGCATACCGCAATACATTAGCCCTACAGCACGACCACGATTTTGTGGGGTTACAGCTTCAGAAGCCAAAGTGATGAGAATTGGCATTGCTGCACCTAGTCCTGCACCTGCAAGGAAACGTACAGCCAATAAACTGTTAAAACTATTTACCCATACCGTACATAAAGTGAATACAGCGAAAACAGCAACAGACCAAATTAAAACTGTTTTACGACCAATACGGTCCGCAATACGCCCACCTACCAGTGCCCCAGGTAACAGACCTAAAATACCAGCACTAAAAAACACACCTAATTGTGAACTATCTAAACCAAAATGTTCACGAATACCCGCAGCTGCAATACCAGCAGCCTGAATATCTAAGCCTTCAATTACTGCAATGAGGAAGCAGATACCTACCGTCAAAATTGCATGTTTGTTACTTACTGATTCTTGCATTGAACTTCCCTCACTCATCAGCATTTGAGTCCGATGCCCGATTATCTATGTAAGTCAATGAAAGTGAGAGTTATCAAATGGTGTAATAAAATGTAATCAAAATAAGATTAAATTTCATACCTCTTGCCAACCAAAATAAATTCTAGTCTTCAAAACGATTAATTATTTTTTTTATTTAGGAAAAAACCAAGAAAAATCTATTATAAAATCTATAAGTATTAGAATAATTTAACCTTTAAGTAAAAAAAATAAGACGTTTTATAAATTATAATAATCACATAATTTAAAAATTATTAGTCTATTCACCTGTATATACATACATCTTAAATCTGATGTAAGTGATATAAGCTATTAATTCAGGGTAAATTGGTCAGATTTTAGTTCGAATTTTCATTTTTATCCGCAATACTTTCATAGACGAACATCTATCTTCACTGTTATTTAAATGCCTAACCATAAGGTCTTAAAATTGCTTTTTTTAAAAAAAGTTACTTGTTTTAACTAAACTTTTTTTTGACTGAAGTGAATTCATATTGTTCTTATTGGTTGCTTAGTTCATAATTTGCATACGCATTATCCAGTATGCAGGCATATTGGATCGTGATATAAATCAAAATACATACCCATCCAAACTTCGCTTCTCAACCTTCACTGGATGGAAAAATAGGATCGTGTTTTAAAATGACTACTCAGCAAGCTCAGGTAATTCAAGGCTCAATCGTCGCAATCGTCACTCCAATGTTTGAAGATGGAACTGTTGATTGGAAGGGTCTCGAGAAGCTTGTTGAATGGCACATTGAACAAGGTACAAATAGTATCGTTGCCGTGGGAACAACAGGTGAAGCTTCGACCTTAAGCATGGCTGAACACACTCAAGTGATCAAAGAAATCATTCGTGTAGCCAATAAACGCATTCCAATTATTGCCGGCACAGGCGCAAACTCAACGCATGAAGCGATTGAGCTTACCAAAGAAGCTAAAGAGCTTGGTGCAGATGCTGCACTTTTAGTAACGCCATATTATAACAAACCGACTCAAGAAGGCTTGTATCAGCATTACAAAGCAATTGCTGAAGCTGTTGATTTACCGCAAATTCTTTATAACGTACCTGGCCGTACTGGCGTTGATATGAGCAATGAAACTGTAGTTCGTCTTGCTGATATTCCTCAAATCGTAGGGATTAAAGATGCAACAGGTGATGTTCCTCGCGGTGCTGAGCTTTTAAAAGCACTTGAAGGCAAAGATATGGTGGTTTATTCAGGTGATGACGCAACAGCATATCAACTGATTGAGCATGGTGCGAAAGGTAATATTTCTGTGACCGCTAACGTCGCTCCAAAGCAAATGAGCCAAGTGTGTGCCGCTGGTTTAGTGGGTGATGTAGCTCAAGCAAAAGCAATTAATGATCAAGTTGCAAATTTACACGAAATTCTATTTTGTGAATCAAACCCAATTCCTGTGAAATGGGCACTTCATGAAATGGGATTAATTGGTACAGGTATCCGTTTACCACTTACTCCATTAGCAGAACAATATCGAGCTTCACTGCGTGATGCATTAAAAGCTGCGAGCATTATTTAAAGAAGAGTTTAACAACTATGCAACTACGTTTTGGTTTACCCCTTGCCCTTTCAGCCCTCAGCATGGTCGGTTGTAGTACGATTGGTATCGATAATGGTTCACTCGATTATAAAAAATCTACTGCACAAGCCCCGCTTAAATTCCCTGAAGGTTCAATGGTTAGACCAGCAACACCGCTTTATCCAGCGCCTGTTGTTGAACAGCTTGCAATAGACAATGCGCCACAAATGATTAATAAGCGAGGTAATCGTTTTGAGCTACCTCGTCCTAATGTGGCACCAACCATTTCTAATCCTGTTGAGAGTGAACGATCAACTGCTGTCGGTCGTCCACAACTTTTAACTGATGGAAATGGCAATCCGTTGATCAAAATTGACGGAAATTCTGCTACAATTTGGCAATACACAATCGCCACCCTCAGTAGCCTCAACTACAACTTTGTCAATCAACTTAAGAATCCCCATTCCGCGACAATTCAAGTGGATGGTGAAAGTTTAGTGCTTAAACTGACATCTGTAGGTTCGAGTCATACCTTGGCCGTGTTTACCCCAACTAACGCGTTTGCAGACAAACAAAAAGCTGCGAGCCTGTTAACCCAGATTTATCAAAACTGGCCAGCCTAGTCGTTCTAGGCATATTTTTTCTGAAAAAGGTTCCACCATGTTAAAACAAACCTTGCTCTATACTGGTAAAGCTAAATCCGTTTATGAAACCGATAGTGCAGACCACCTGATTTTAGTCTTTCGTGATGATGCCTCAGCATTTAATGGCGAAAAAATCGAACAGCTAGATCGCAAAGGTAAGGTGAACAACCGTTTTAACGCCTTTATCATGGAAAAACTTGCAGCTGCAGGTATCGAAACTCATTTCGAAAAACTTTTAACACCAAACGAAGTTTTGGTTAAAAAGTTAAACATGATTCCAGTTGAATGTGTAATCCGTAACTATGCAGCTGGTTCGCTTTGCCGTCGTTTGGGTGTTGAAGAAGGTTTAGAACTTACACCACCTACATTTGAATTATTTTTCAAAGATGACGCTTTGGGCGACCCAATGGTGAATGAATCTCAAGCCATTGCTTTAGGTTGGGCTACTGCTGAACAACTTGAGCGTATGAAAGAGTTAACTCACCAAGTAAACGTGGTGTTAAAAGATCTTTTTGCTCAAGGCAACATGCTTTTAGTTGATTTTAAACTTGAATTTGGTGTGTTCCATGATCGTATCGTTCTTGGTGATGAATTCTCTCCAGATGGTTGCCGTCTATGGGACAAAGATACCAAGAAAAAATTAGATAAAGACCGTTTCCGCCAAGGTTTAGGTGGTGTGGTTGAAGCTTATGAAGAAGTTGCTACACGTATCGGTGTTGACCTTTCTGATATCTAAATCAAAATTTAGATAAAATGAAGCCGAGTCATATGACTCGGCTTTTTTGTATCTGTTGATATTATTTTTATATTTTCAAATTGTTCTTATACATTCATTATTTTTGTTAAGTCGCATTACCAATGCTCTCTCCTCATTGGTAATGCTATTAATTTATCGAATCGATATTTAAATAAGATGACAAATCTGGGGTTTTGATCATTAAAAAACTCAATTGTTTTTTTGTTTTTAAATTTACATCCATTAATCGAATAAATTAATGCTATTTATTAAAATGATCGTTTTTACAATATTACTAAGTTCAACTAATATATTTTTATACCAGGCAACTACAGGAGTTGGTGGCTCAAGAGAGAGACTGTAGTTGCCGACCAGATGAATCGCTTTTCGCCCAGCTTCCCATAGAACTGGGCTTTTTTTATTGTTGTTGCTGCTCTTGCTGCCAACGTCGCTGCTGTAAACGCTCTGCTTCGACTTCACGCTTATTACGAGCTGATTCGTACAATTTGGTGCCTTTCAGCTCTGGAGGCATATAATCCTGCAACACGAAATGTTCTGGATAGTGATGTGGATATAAGTAATCTACACCATATCCCTGCTCTTTCATTAACTTGGTTGGAGCATTTCTTAAATGCAATGGAACTGGAAGATTTGACGTACGTTCAGCCAACTCTAATGCTTTATTGATTGCTAAGTAAGTGCTGTTACTTTTCGCGCTTGTGGCCAAATACACTGCACATTGTCCTAAAATAATACGGCATTCTGGCATCCCAACCGCTTGAACGGACCTAAAACACTCCCCAGCCAATAACAACGCATTAGGATTAGAATTTCCAATATCTTCCGAAGCGGCTATCAACATCCGACGCGCAATAAAGACTGGATCTTCCCCCCCTTTTAACATTCTCGCCATCCAATATAGTGCAGCGTCAGGATCACTTCCACGAATTGATTTAATGAATGCTGAGACTAAATCATAGTGCTGCTCACCAGATTTGTCATATCGCGCAATATTTTGTTGAGCTACTTTCACCACGATGGCATTGGTGACAATATTTTCAACATCTGCTTCAAATGTGCTCGCAATGAGATCCAATAAATTCAGTGCTTTACGAGCATCACCTGAGGCAAATTGAATTAATGCATCATATTCTTCGATGTGAATATGACGGTCTTTCAAAAATTGGTCTTGCTTGAGTGCACGTTCAATTAAATGTTGAATATCATGCTCAGATAATGCATTCAGCGTATACACCTGACAGCGCGACAACAAAGCATTATTGACTTCAAAAGAAGGATTTTCTGTGGTTGCACCAACCAGAGTAATCTTGCCTTTTTCTACTGCGCTCAGTAAGGCATCTTGTTGAGATTTATTAAAGCGATGAATTTCATCAATAAAAACCACTGGCACAATGAGATCGCCACTTTCCCCAATGATTTCTCGAAGCTCTTTAACACCAGTGTTGAGTGCAGACAAGCTAATAAAAGTACGATCTACAGCTTGAGCTAACAATAGCGCAATGGTGGTCTTGCCGACCCCTGGAGGCCCCCAAAAAATAATCGAAGGTAAATGTCCTTGGTCAATCATTTGACGTAAAGGTGCGTCTTCACCAAGTAAATGATCTTGTCCGATAATCTCAGACAAATCACGTGGACGTAAGCGTTCAGGTAGCGGAATTTGTGTATCGGACATATTTTTTATAGATCTCAAAGTGCTGTTGACTAGTCTACTATGTAATAGTCAAATTCCAATATTAATAGTCAAAACAACCATCACTATTCAACATTTTTCATTTTACTCAGATTCGAGTTTTGCTTTTAATTTGAATAAATAAGCTTGCGGTCCATCTTCTATTCCCCAAATTGTGCCATCCTTCGCTTCATGCAAGTCTCGTACTCGAACCCCCATATCCAAGCGCTGAATTTCTCGTACAGGTTCAGATTGTGGATCTACCACAATAATGGCTTTCGATGATAATCCACCGATTAAGGCTTTGTTCTTCCATTGTGGAAAATAGTTAGATTTATAAAAAATCAGACTCGAGGGTGAAATCACTGGAGACCAATCAAGTTTAGGGGCTATAAATTCAGGTCGCGTTTCATGATTCGGAATCTGTTTCCCATCATAGTGATCACCATTAGATACAATTGGATAGCCATAATTCTTACCTTTTTCAATAAGATTGAACTCATCGCCACCTTTAGGGCCCATTTCTGCCACCCACAAACGATTTTGATGATCAAATGCCATACCTAAAGGATTACGATGACCTAAACTCCAAATCTGCGCTGAGACACCACCTTGCTTGGCAAATGGATTAGATTCTTGAGCACGACCATCATCATACAAATATACAATTTTACCTAGATTAGACTGCATATCTTGTGCAGGCTGAAACTTCTGCCGTTCCCCTGAACTAATCCATAAATTCGCTTGCTGGTCAAACACTATACGATGTGCATAATGCCCCTGACCCGACACTTTAGGGACTTGCTCCCATATGCGTTCGATATCCGTCAGTTTCGGTGCTTCGATATTCGATAAATCCAATTTCGCTCGGATTACCACTGCACCAAACAATCCATTTTTTTCTTCGGCATAACTGAGATATAACCAAGCGTTATTATTGAAATTAGGATGAATCGAAACATCACCTAACCCACCTTGTCCGCCATAAGCAACTTGAGGCACAGCAGCCACGTTAAAACTACGTTTTGATTGTGGGTCAAACAACTTAAGTATGCCTGACTTTTCTGTAATTAACAGTTGACCATTTGGTAAAGTTGCAATCGCCCATGGTTCATTAAATAGAGCAATTTTTTCAACTTGATATCGTTGTTCTTGAGCTTTTGAATTCTCGTTTTTGACTGTTGATTCCTGCGGATTCTGTGCTTCACTGGCTTTATTTTGATTGGCATGACACGCCATTATGATTCCGCTCAAACCAACAATCCAAATCAGTTTTTTAGCTTTTAACATGCCTTTCCCTTTTTAAATCCTTGAATATCAGTCTCAAGGATTAAACGGCAATGATCATTTTAAAAGTGTTTTTATATTACAAAATATGTGCAGTCTAGCAATTGAATGTATTAGCGTACCCACCGCACGATGTATTCATCTATTTCATTTTCATCAACAAGCTGTTCAGATATACAACGACCTGCTACAGATTTTCGAGCACTAATCACACTTTGTTTATTGCCTGTCACCAAGTGATGCCAATTCGGTAGCTTTTTACCTTCATTAATACGTCGATATGCACAACTCGAAGGTAACCAGCGTATTTGTTGTAATTTTTCAGGCGTTAACTGAATACAGTCAGGTACATGCACCTGACGATTTTCATAATCTGAACAATGCCCCGTCTGACAATCTAGAAGTTTGCACGCAACTTTGGTATATGCGATTTCTTCGGTTTCATCATCTTCTAATTTAACCAAACAACACATACCACAACCATCACACAGTGCCTCCCATTCTGCTTGGTTCATTTCAAACAGTGAATAATGTTTCCAAAATTCAGGGCGTAAAGATGTGCTCATGATTCAGCTAAATATCAAAAATTTGAGTCAGTATATCACTAATAATTCTCATAAAATTTCATCAATCTCAGTTACAGTTGATTAACTAAAGAATATCAATACTCTACGTTAAAATACCCTTTGTATACATTTTGCTCAGTTTATTTTCTTATACTGAATGAACATTAATAAAAATTTATGGAGAATCAAAATGTTCCGTTGGGCGATTATTTTTGCAGTGATTGCATTGATAGCAAGTTTGCTAGGGTTTGGTGGTGTAGCAGGCTTATCTAAAGATTTCGCAATTATCTTACTTGTGATTGCAGTGATTCTCGCAATTGTAGGCTTTATCTCAAGAGGCAAAGTCTAGTGTTCTAAATCACTAGATTAAATTGAAAACACAAGATTGATGAAAAGAAGAAGGTACTCCTTCTTCTTTTTTTATTTCTTTTTATCTGTTCATTGATACGCGTTTTATATATTCCAATCTTTCATAAATTCTCACATTTGATTTTACTTTCTTATTGCAAATTCATCACTTCGGAAAACATTTATGCTTTAATCTTTGCTGATTTTCATAAACGAAAGGACTTTCAATAATGACTTCAGCAATTCAAACAAGAGAAATTCAGTATAAAGCGGCAGATGGTACTCAATTGATTGGTTATTTTGCCGCACCTGAAAACTCTTCAGGAGCTGCAGGTATTATTGTAGCCCCAGAGTGGTGGGGTCGTAATGAATATACAGAACAACGTGCTCGAGAACTTGCAGAACAAGGATATGCTGCTTTTGCCATTGATATGTACGGCGACAAAAAGGTAACCACTGAAGCTTCTCAAGCAAATGAGTGGATGATGCAAACTTTCGCACAGCCTGAAACGATTGTACAACGCGCTACAGCTGCGTTAGACACTTTATCTGCACAGCCTGAAGTTGACGCAACTCGATTAGCTGCGATTGGTTTTTGTTACGGCGGAAAAGTTGTTTTAGATCTTGCTCGCTCTGGTGCGAACTTAAAAGCAGTTGCTACCTTCCATGCTAATTTATCTGCGCAAACACCTGCTCAACAAGGTCAAGTAAAAGCTGAAATTCTGGTTTTGCATGGTGAGCTAGATAGCATGGTCACGCTAGATGATGTGGCACAATTTAAAGAAGAAATGTTTGCAGCTCAGGTGCCACATGAGGTCATTATCTTTGAGGATGCAAAACATGGTTTTAGCAATCCACAAGCTGATGAACGGGCAAAAGCCAATGGTGTAGATCTCGGTTATAACGCTGAAGCTGAGGAAAAAAGCTTAGCTGCGATGTATGAGTTACTGTCGCGTCACTTAGATTAATTACTTTCAAAGTTTATTAGCGCTAAGATTATTGAAGAAAGAAGATAAAATATAAGAGGAATATAAGGATGAGTGAACAATGTACTTATTGCAATCACGATGAATATGATGTGATTGATAAAAATGAATTCGGTGTGATTTTGCCAGAACAGCAGCCGTTGACTAAAGGACATTCCGTTATTATTCCTTTACGTCATGTGAGTTCTTTTTTTGAAATTACCGATAAAGAGCGTAAAAGTTTACAGTCGTTGTTAGAACTGGCACGTAACGAGTTAAAAATCCGTCATCATCCGGAAGGCTTTCATATCGCTTTTAATGATGGCAAAGTTTTTGGCGATGAAGAGTCGGAACATTTACACATCCATATTATTCCTCGTTACAAAAACCAACCGCTTAAATTAGATAGTCGTTGGGGCATTATTCAAGAGTAATGTTGATTTTACAAAAAGGCGCAATATGCGCCTTTTTTCATGCTTTTTTAAAAGGTCTTTGCCTAGATTGGTTATACTGAGCACAGATTGTATTAATGGTATTTTCATGTTTTCTTTTTCAACTGCGTTACTGGATTGGTTTGATGTACATGGTCGACATGACCTGCCATGGCAAGTCGCAGATGATCCTTACAAAGTTTGGGTCTCTGAAATTATGTTGCAGCAAACCCAAGTGAAAACTGTTCTGAAATACTATGATCGTTTTATTGAGCGCTTTCCGACGGTCACCGATTTAGGTCATGCTACTTGGGATGAAGTTGCTCCTTACTGGGCAGGTCTAGGCTATTATGCGCGTGCTCGCAACCTGCATAAAGCAGCCACAATCGTAAGTCAAAATGGACATTTTCCAGAGACTTTAGAAGCTTGGATGGCCCTGCCAGGAATAGGTAGATCAACTGCTGGTGCATTGATGTCACTTGGATTACGCAAATACGGCGTGATAATGGATGGAAATGTTAAGCGTGTTTTAGCACGTTTCTTTGCCATTGAAGATGATTTATCAAAGCCTGTCCATGAACGTGCAATGTGGGAATTAGCCGAGCAACTCTGTCCTGAACAACGCAACCATGATTACACGCAAGCCATTATGGATTTGGGTGCAACAATTTGTACTCCTAAAAAACCACTTTGCCTGTACTGTCCAATGCAGTCAGAATGCCAAGCTTTAAAGCAGGGTCTGACACAAGAGTTACCATTTAAAAAGCCAAAAAAAGCAGTGCCTATAAAGACTGCGGATGTTTTATTACTGCGAAGTACTGAAAATACATGGTTATGGCAACAACGTCCGCATTCAGGCTTATGGGGTGGTTTATGGACCTTACCCATCATTGATGAAACTTCAGAATTTAGTCAATTGACTCAGCAATATGGTTTGGTGAGTAATCAATTACCAACTCAAATTTCACACAGTTTCACCCACTTTACCTGGTTACTGAATGCACATATTTTCCATGTTGATCTCGACCAGATGGAATACCTCCAAACAGAATTAGGAGGTGAATGGCTCGCTCCACAAGTTGTAACAGAAATGGGCATTCCAACTGCGATGAAAAAATTGATCTCAGCCGTGAAATTGTGACATAGTCGATTCAAATAAGTGTGACTGTATCAATCAAGGAGTTGGAGTGACTAAGTATTTGCGACATTACATCATCCTAAGTGTAGCTATTTTACTTGTTGCCTGCAGTAGCCAACCTCCAAAACAAACGCCGCTTGACCCAACCCTCGTTGCTCGCTTACATATGCTTCCTTTGGACCGCAAATTACCTATCCCAGTACAAGGTGTAAAAGCGAGACAACTGACAGACACTTGGGGTGCATCACGAAGTCACGGTCGAACACATGAAGGCATTGATATCTTGGCGCCTCGTGGTACAAAAGTTTATAGTGCAACTGATGGAATTGTTCGCAGTATGCGCGATAATAAGCTGGGTGGGAAAGTCATTTGGATTTTAGGACCCGCTGGTTCTTGGCATTATTATGCGCATTTAGATCAGCATAAAAAAGGTCTCAATGAGGGTGACTTCGTGCGACGAGGTGACCATATTGGTTATGTCGGCAATACGGGTAATGCTCGACATACTGCCCCTCATTTACATTATGGAATTTACTTAGATGGTCGCGGTCGAGGCCCTGTCAATCCATACCCTTATTTACGTTAAATTAAAGTTTTTATTATTAGGAAGTTTTCATGTCAGAAGCCTTGATTAATCGTCTAGTTGAATTTGCAGAATCTGGCAATCAACAACGTATTGTCTTAAAAGGACAAAGCCATCAGGGCTGGATTATGGAAATTACCGAAGAAGCTCTGTTGATTAGCACTGGGTTTGCAGATAAAGCAGGTAAAGATTTCTGGATTAATTTTTCGGATTTAGAACAAGCAGAGTTGTTCTTTTGGGACAATCAAAACGATCAGTGGGTTGCTTTTACCATTTGATCACTTCGGAGCATTCGCATGACGATTCAACGCTGTGGCTGGTGCTCCGATGAGCAGATTTATATTAATTATCACGATCAAGAGTGGGGTGTGCCTGTATATGATGAACACACCTTATTTGAAATGCTCTGTTTAGAAGGTCAGCAAGCAGGACTCGCTTGGGTTATTGTTTTAAAAAAACGCGAGCGATATCGATATCATTTCTTTCAATACACCATTGAAGAAATTGCGACTTTTACAGATGAGCATTTAATCGAAATAGCACAAGATCCGGGAATAATTCGTCATTTAGGTAAATTAAAAGCGATTCGAGATAATGCTCGAGCATGGTTGAATATACGCCAAATCATGCCTGATATGGTCAAATGGTTATGGAGTTTTGTAGGACATCAACCCAAAGTTCATTCTGTGCCAGACTATCGCTTAGCACAAACACAAAGCGAATTAAGCCTGCAACTGTCTAAAACTCTAAAAAAGAATGGTTTTAAATTCGTCGGTCCAACCATTATCTATTCTTATCTGCAAGCGGTAGGAATGATTGATGATCATGAAAATCACTGCTTTAAAAAGCTTAGTTTAGCGCCATAATCTTTTTAAGAAGGTGCTTGGGATGATGACCTCATTTTTTGTTTCACCCAATCCGCTAAAAACACGATGGAGTCATGAATTTCATGAGTTAGTTCATGCCCTGCATTTAAGCGAATATAATTTTTATAACGGCGTTCTTCTCCAAAAACATCACCGGGAACAATGTTAATACCATGTTGACGTGCAGCATAATAGAGTTCTAAACCATCAATATGTGTCGCCAATTGCAGCCATAAAACATAACCACCATCCGGCTGACTTAACCCAATGTCGATCCCGTGAAAAGCGTTTAATATCGTTTTTCGATATGCATCAACTTGATGATTTAATTTTGGTTTTAATCGGAGTAGATGCTCACGATAGGCTCTACTATACATCAGGTCAGCCAAAGCCAATTGCAAAGGTGTATTCACACTGACATTTTGAATGACAATTTGACGATGCAAATATTTAAGCCTCGGCGGTAAACAAAACCAACCTACTCGATATGCGCTGGACAATGATTTTGATATTGAACTGCATAAAATGACATAGCCTGCTTCATCCCAATGCTTAATCGGTAAAGGTCTTTGTAAATTAAAACTACATTCAGCATAAATATCATCTTCAATCACATAGCATTGATATTGTTCAGCCAATTGCACAATCTTCTGCTTATCATGATTAGAAAGCTCAAATCCTAGTGGATTTTGATAATTCACAGTCAATAGACAGGCTTTGGTATCGGGGTGCTGCATTGCTCTTTCTAAGCGTTCTAAATCAAAACCATCCACATTTGCAGGTATCTCAATCAACTTGCGTTTCAGTGTCCCTAACAACTGTAATTGACCATTAAAATTTGGGGTTGGAATCACAATGCCATCCCCTTCCTTGGTCAAGAGCTGAACCACGAGTGATAACGCAGCCATACAGCCATTGGTGATATAAATCTCGTCTGGATTGATATAAAAACCATCTTCAGCCCAATGGTCTGATAAAGCTTGTCTCAATCTCAAATGCCCTTGTCGATTACTGTAAAGGAAATCTTCTGGTTGACTGTGTTTTAAAGCACGTTGAATTGACTTTCGGATTGCATCTACAGGCACGTGATTTGGAGAGATTTGTACTGCACCTAAATGAATTGATCGATTATTGGTTGAAGACTCCTGTATTTCAATTTGCAAATCTAAGTTACTGATATCCTTTGCTTCAGCTTCAAATTCACGATGATAAGGCAATACTGGTTGATCATTTTTGGATTTCAAATGTTGTACAAAATAACCTGATTTATTTTTAACAGTGATGAGCCCTTCCGATTCCAATAATGCATAACAATTTTTTGCTGTATTTAAACTGACGGCATGTAATGCTGAAAATTGCCGAAGGGAAATGAGCTTCTGTCCTGAACACAGTTCTCCACTCAGAATTTTCTGTTTGATATGTTTGGCTAAGATTTGATACTGAAACATGAACTGTGCTCATTTTTATAAAATGTGTGTATCTGTATCTATAAACCTAGCAAATTTATGATGGTCTTACAGCTAAAAACACACAGGAGGCCATATGAACAACGATAAATTATATTTGATATTACCCTTGGTAACACTTTTGACAGCTTGCCAACCAGAGCATGCAATCGATCAAGTTGCACTTGAGCAAAAATTTATTTGTACATCATTAATTGATGGCTTCTTGAAAGTGACGCACAACAGTCATTATCGTTTTACAAAAAGTATTGAATCTCCAGAGCAGGAGAAAATTTACCTTTACACCGTATCTTCTGATCATGCGGTCAAGCTCAATAGTCCCACACAAAAAAATTTAAATTTTCAATGTGATGATTCCAAAAAACAGACCTACCAAGTTTTTCTATTGGATCAGGCATCTAAGACAAAGCAACCAATTTTGAGTTTTCATTTGCCTCAAGCAGCAGAGTTAAAGCAATTTACAGCTTACACTTTGAAAAATGATTAAATGCCTGATCTAAAGTCATTATTTCAAAATATCTGGTAACGATATCTGCACAGATTGAGATTTTGCTAATTCAGTTTTCATTTTTTGCAACATTTGATAAGGCTGCTGTTGTACAAACATATTGGTCACACTTTGTGGAATTGCACCTTCTGGATCCGCATATCCTGAAGTGCTGACCTTCACCTTATTCGGTCCAATCTGTTCAAAGCTCCAGTCTCCAACATAGTGTTGCAGCCGAATATACTGAGGATTCTTCGATTTTCCCGTTTGCGAAGCTTTATTCTTAATATGAATAATACCTTTTGAATCCTTATACATTTTCCCTTGCACAATCAGATCTCGATCTTTCAAAGGAAATGGAAAATCTAACACCATGTAGAGTTTAAATTCCCCTTGCTTCAAATCTTGAGAAATCACCTGTGCTGAACCGACATTGGGTACCCATGATTTTGCATTTTCCACATCCAAAACTATTGCAACTGCTCTTTCGAGTGAAGCATCCACTACTGTTTCAGCACGATAGGACAACACAGGATGATCAGGATTTTGCATCGTCCACACTTTAATATTGTTTTTGTTAATGGTGAGTCGAGAGGCTTCATTGGCTTGAACTTGGCTTGTCAGGCCAATGGCACTGACAAGCAAGCAGATCATAGAAATTTTCTTCATTTTTATTCTTCATATTTAACATTATTATTTAGATGATCACGCAGTATTTTTAAACTTAAACTTTGATATCGTTGAAGCCTAAAACGTCTTTCATGTCATATTTTTTCGGTGCTTTACCGACAACCCAAGCAGCGGCACGTACTGCACCTGCAGCAAAATTCATGCGGTTCGTGGCTTTATGTGTGATTTCTACACGTTCACCTTCACCAATAAACATTACCGTATGTTCACCCACAATATCGCCACCACGAATGGTTTGGAAACCAATACTTTGACGTTCACGAGGACCAGTATGCCCTTCACGGTGATACACCGCATCTTGCTTCAAATCACGACCTAATGCATCAGCAATCGCCTCACCCATCATTAAAGCAGTACCTGATGGCGCATCAACTTTATGACGATGATGTGCTTCGATCACTTCAATATCGACACTGTCACCAAAGACTTTAGATGCTAATTCTAAAAGTTTAATGGATACATTCACGCCTACGGAGTAGTTTGCTGCGTAGACTACAGGAGCAATCGTTGCACTTTCATCTAAAAATGCTTTTTGCTCATCGTTCATTCCTGTCGTACCGATCACTAATGCAACACCAGCCTCACGGCACAGTTTCAAATGCTGTTCAGTTGCAACTGGTGCAGTAAAGTCAATAAATACATCACAATCATTTAAAACATCTTGGATATCACCCACGACTTTCACACCAAGTGTACCAATACCCGCTAATTCGCCTGCATCCGCGCCAATAAGGCTACTGCCTGGACGCTCTACCGCTGCTGCTAATTGATAACCAGCATCTTGAACTGCTTGAATCAATGTACGACCCATACGGCCACCAGCACCTAAAATTCCAATACGCGGAGCGACAGACATAACCTATTCCTAGTGTTGCTTTAAAATTGTTCTTACTATAACAAAAGTCTATACATACGCTAAGTTTATCGATATAAAAAATTATGCTGTCTTTTAAGCATTTGATTTGAACCTTAATCGAATAATTAGATTAAATTAAGAAAAATATTCGGTTTTTTATATTTATAAATTTTAACTATGATCAATGCCATGAAATTCAACACTTTTATAAGGAAATAATATGGCAGACCAAGCTCGAAAATTATCAACGATCCAAACGATCGAACAGTTACAGTTGGATGCTTCATTAGTTCAAGGTTTAGATCATGCCGAAACTGCGTGGATCATTATCGAAGCTATTCAACAATTGCAGGAATATCATAATCAGTGGCACTGAGATGAAACGGATCAGATGATTTTTCTTATTTAAAAGAAAATCATCTTCTGTGTTATTAAAATATTTACAATTTAAAAATCATATTAGGATTCAAAATTTAAAATTGCTCAAAGCATTGATTGCTCAGCTAAAGCATCGGTTTCTATTTTCATTCCTATTAAAATATGTTCTTATTATCTCGTTATTTTTAATCTAAATTACATTCTATCTTCACAGTTTCTCTGCATTTTTTCAGTACATTAGTGTGAACCCCAATTTATAAGGTCAACGAGGGCGGAATATGAAAAAGATTATGACAGTTTTGACATTATCTTTAAGTGCAATATTTACAGCAAATATTGCCAATGCTGCTCCTTACTCTGATGACTACCAAGATAAAGGTTCACGTGAACGTGGTAAAGGATTTGAGAAACATACTCAATATGATGCTTCATCAGATCAAGAGTTCCAAGATCGTCGTAAAAACAGAGAAGAGCGTGGCGTAAAACGTTTACGTCAACATAAATGGCAAACTGGCTACGTCATGCCTCAACACTATCGTGGCAATAGTTATAAAACCGAATATAAAGATCATAACCTACCAAAACCTGGTAAAAACCAACAATGGTACAAAGTGAATAATGACTTTATTCTGGTGGATTCAAACAGCAATAGTATTTTGAAAATCCAGCAAGATTAATTTTGACGTTTAAATCGACCCGACTTCATGTCGGGTTTTTTGTTGAGTGCAATCCTAATCATTGATCTTCATCACTTCTTCATATATTTCACAAATTGACTATATCTCTCCACGGTTTATCTCAAATCATTTTGTACTTTAGCGATATCGGATAAATAACAAAGTTAGAGGTATCCCACATGAAAAAGTTAGTATCAGTACTTACATTAGCAATGAGTGGTTTATTGGCAACATCTGCGATGGCTGGTCCACATGACGATGGTCGTCACTATTCAAAACCAACTCCACCACCAGCGCATTGGAATAAAGGTCAGCCTGGGAAATATCAACATGACCGCTATGAACAAAATCGTGGCTTCCAAAATGTAAATCCAAGCCGTCAATGGCGAGTAGGTCAACAGTTACCACGTCAATTCAACTCTTCAAAATTTGAGTTAAGTGATCGTCAAGCGAAGAATCTACCTAAAGCGGCGCGTAACCAGCAGTGGTACAAAATTAATGGAGACTATGTCTTAGTGAATGAGCGTACAGATCGCATCGTGCGTATCATCGGATAAGCTTATTCCTAGATCTTCTCAAATTGATCTTCCCTGCACTCAGCCCAAACTCAGTTTGGGCTTTTTTATGTCTTTATTTTAATGCAGGTGTGGAAAATCATTTTTTTGTTTAGAATCTGATGACCACTTCCCGCTTCTATCGGTACATGCATGCAATCGGACTCAATAGATACAACTCAAAATATGACACAGCAATATGTGCATTGGTTCCGAAACTCAGCGCCGTATATCAACGCCCATCGTAATAAAACCTTCGTTTTAATGTTTGGCGGCGAAGCAGTTCAATCACCAAATTTTCAACATATTATTCATGATATTGCCCTTTTACATTCTCTCGGCATTCGACTCATTCTGGTTCATGGAGCACGACCACAAATCAGTGCAAATCTTGCTGAGAAGAATTTAGATAGTCCTTTTCATAATCATCGTAGAGTAACAACACGTGACTCATTAGGTGCGGTCATGTCTGCCGTAGGCTCAATCCGTTTACAAATCGAAGCCTTATTGTCTATGGGACTTGCAAATTCACCCATGTATGGTGCTCGCATTGATGTGGTATCTGGTAATTTTATAACAGCTAAACCTTATGGCATTCGTAACGGTATCGATTTTCAACTTACCGGTGAAGTGCGTTCAGTCGATGCAGATGCGATTCAAAAACATTTGGACAATCACAATATTGTATTGCTTGGCCCCTCAGGTTATTCAACCACTGGTGAAGTTTATAACTTGCTTGCTGAAGAAGTGGCGACCAAAACAGCTATCCAACTCGGTGCCGATAAACTCATTTTTCTCGGTTCCGAACAAGGTTTAATGCAAAGCCCACAGCAGTTGTTGCGCGAAGTGACCCCGCATCAGCTAGATCAACATATTGACGTTGCTTTAGAGCAAAATTATGAATTGGCATTGCATTTACAAAATGCCAAGGAAGCCTCTTTAAATGGCGTTAACCGCGTTCATTTATTGTCTTATGAACATGATGGTGCATTAATCGAAGAATTATTTACTCGTGATGGGCATGGCACGATGATCACCGATGCACATTATGAAGAAGTCCGCACGGCAACGATTCAAGATGTCGGTGGATTAATCAGTTTATTACGCCCATTAGAACAAGAAGGCATTTTGGTATACCGCTCTAGAGAACGCTTGGAAAATGAAATTGATCATTTCGCTGTGATTGAACGTGACGGTATGGTTCTGGCTTGTGCAGCATTATATCCAATACCAACTGAATCAAATGAAATTCGTTCTGCAGAAATAGCCTGTGTGGCAGTACATCCAAGTTACCGCAAATCAAATCGTGGTAGCCAAATCTTGCACTATTTAGAAGAGAAAGCAAAAAAGTCTAATATCCAACAGTTATTTATTCTTACGACACGAACCGCACATTGGTTTTTGGAACAAGGGTTTGTCAAAGCATCGGTGGATGACTTACCACAAGCGCGTCAGGCACTTTATAATTTCCAAAGAAACTCAATTGTTTGTAAAAAGCCACTCTAAAGTGGCTTTTTTATTGCACCCTTATGAACTGCTTTATCTTTCTTTTATATATCGATATTCCTAGGTGAACTATCTTTACAATCATTCGATATATTCATACAAATCATATCCTTATCACAATTTAATATTTTAATATATATTTATATATTTCATAAACTTAGAAACAAAAATATCGTTATTCTTAGATTGAGCCTTTTGCATTTTTTTAGATATTTTTTTCTCTTTTAATTTTATCTTTTTTATTCATTAGGAATTCCTGAATTCTTATTTTTTACGAAATAGAAAATTCATTAACTTAGGCGCGTTACATGACGCATTTATTTTTTTGATTTTTTTTATTTTTAAGTTTTCAGGATTTTCAATATGAGCAGCTTTAACGCTAATCTTTGGAAAAAAACACTCATTTTGTCTTCTGCGTTAACAGGTGCTTTGCTACTCACTGGTTGCGACCCAAAAAAAGAAGATAAAACCCAAGTGTTAAATATCGGTTATCAAAAGTATGGCTTACTGCCCGTGATTAAAGAACGTGGTGAATTAGAAGCCGCTTTGAAGGATCAAAACATTCAAGTGAAATGGGTAGAGTTCCCAGGTGGACCACAACTGTTAGAAGGTTTGAATGTCGGCAGTGTTTCATTTGGTGAAGTCGGTGAAGCACCCCCTATTTTTGCCCAAGCAGCGAATTCAAATTTGGTTTATGTCGCAAATCAACCTGCGACTCCACGCGCTGAAGCGTTGATTGTTCAAAAAAATTCGAACATCAAAGATATTCAACAACTTAAAGGTAAGCGTGTAGCGTTAAACAAAGGTTCTAACGTTCATTATCTTCTCTTGAAGATCTTAGAAAAGAATCATTTGACGCTTGATGATATTGAAGTGGTTTACCTACCACCATCGGATGCTCGCGCAGCATTTGAGCGCGGTGCAGTCGATGCATGGGTAATCTGGGATCCGTTCTTTGCAGCAGCAGAGCATCAAATCGGCGCACGTGTTCTCGCTTCTGGCGAAGGGAATGCCAATAACTACCAGTTCTATATGGCTGATCGTAAGTTCGTTGAACAGAATCCTGAAATTATACAAACCGTTGTTCAAGAACTTAATGAAGCATCAGATTGGATTGCTTCCAATAAAGACGAAGCAGCTCAACTGCTCGTGAAGCCTACAGGCCTAGATTTCAAAATTCTTCAAACCTCAATTGGACGTATGAGCTTCGGCGTTTATCCAATTAGTACTGAAGTTACTCAACATCAGCAAAAAGTTGCCGATGTATTCCATCAACAGAAATTGATTCCAAACAAAATCAATATTCAGGCCGCAATTATTGCGCCTACACCCAAATAACAACATGAAAAGGTGATGAACATGACTCAATATCAATCAGGAAATACAGCACACACTTGGTTTAAAACCTCAAGTCATTCAATGACAACGATGCTATTTGCCTGTGCGATGTTGGGTTGCTCAGCTGCATGGGCTGTTGATCCCTCAGTGAAAGAATTACGCATTGGCTTCCAAAAATCTTCCGTAAATTTGGTGATTGCTCAACAGCAAAAACTGTTTGAGCAAGAATTTCCCAATGCCAAAATTACATGGAATGAGTTCCCTGGTGGTCCTCAAATTTTAGAAGCACTTGCAGTGGGTTCAGTGGATATTGGTGCAACAGGTGATACCCCCCCTGTTTATGCGCAAGCAGGAAACAAACCTTTGCATTACATTGCTTATGAGGCGGCGAAGCCACTTTCTTCAGCAATCTTAGTGCCGCAAAAATCCAAAATTACTCAGCTTAAACACCTCAAAGGCAAGCGTGTCGCAGTACATCGTGGCTCTAGTTCACATTATCTATTGGTCCAAGCCGTCCGAAAAGCAGGTTTGCAATGGAGCGATGTAAAACCAATTTGGTTAAGTCCTGCTGATGCACGCGCAGCATTCCAAAAAGGTGCTGTTGATGCATGGGCCATTTGGGACCCGTATTACGCTGCTGCTGAACTTGAAGATAAAGCAAAAGTTTTGACCACTGGACAAGGACTGAGCCCGAATTACACGTTCTATCTCGCTTCAGGCAAGTTTATCGACAAACATCCTCAAGCGATTTCAGGTGTCATTGAACAGATTAATCTTGCTGATCAATGGGTTCAAAAGAACTTAAAAACTACAGCAACGATTTTTGCCAAAACAACAGGTTTAAAGCCGAATGTGAGCCAAACCTTTGTTCAGCGCCGACCTCGTCCATCTTATGCAGCACCTTTAACCGCGAAAGTCATTGCAGATCAGCAACAACTGGCTGATCGCTTTGCTGAGCTCAAAATCATTCCTAAACCGATACAAATTAACCAAGTCATATGGACTGGTCAGTAACTCATATTAAGGACTTAAGTAATGAAAATTTTCTGGTTTATTCCTACTCATGGTGATAGTCGCTACCTAGGTACAAGCAAAGGCGGACGTGTTGTCGACCATGCCTACATGAAACAAATCGCTGTGGCGGTGGATAATCTAGGTTATGAAGGTGTGCTTATCCCGACTGGTCGTTCTTGTGAAGATCCATGGTTGACTGCCGCAAGTTTAATTGATGCCACCAAAAATCTTAAATTTCTCGTTGCTTTGCGTCCAGGGGTAACCACTCCTGCACTGGCTGCACGTATGGCAGCAACCTTTGACCGTCTTTCAAATGGCCGTGTTCTATTGAACTTGGTCACTGGTGGTGATGAGCAAGAGTTAAAAGGTGACGGCGTCTATGAAGATCATAAAACGCGTTATAAAACTGCGACTGAATATACTACGATTTGGCGCGAAATTTTAAAACGCTCTCATACGGGTGAAAGCTTCACGTTCCATGGTGAACGTCTAAGCGTGGATGATGCAAAATTATTATATCCACCCGTGCAAAAACCTTATCCACCATTGTGGTTTGGTGGTTCTTCTGATGATGCTGTTGAACTGGCAACTGATCAAGTAGATACCTATTTAACTTGGGGAGAGCCTCCAGCAGCGGTTAAAGAAAAAATCGAAAATGTCCGCGCTAAGGCGGCAGCTAAAGGTCGCACCCTAGATTACGGTATTCGTTTACATGTCATCGTCCGCGAAACCAACCAGGAAGCATGGAGAGCTGCTGAAGAATTAATTCAGTATGTTGATGATGAAACAATCGCTGCGGCACAGAAAAAATTTAAACAAATGGACTCTGTTGGTCAACGTCGTATGGCTGAACTTCATAATGGAGATCGCTCGAAACTTGAAGTTTCACCAAACTTATGGGCTGGCGTAGGTCTCGTCCGTGGGGGGGCAGGCACGGCATTAGTAGGTGACCCTGAAACTGTGGCGGCACGTATCCAAGAATATGCAGATTTAGGCATTAATACCTTTATTTTCTCAGGTTATCCGCACCTTGAAGAATCAATTCGTTTTGCTGAATTGGTATTCCCTCTTCTGCCATTAGAAACACGCCAAAAACTGACTCAACCTAATCTTACTGGTCCTTTTGGTGAGATTGTCGCGAATAACTATACTCCTGAAGAAAATAAAAAAGGAGATCAGGTTCAGGAGCCGGCATGACAACAGCGGTAGATAAAACTCAAAAACATTCTATCTTGTTGAGTAAAACCAAGGTGGTTAAAGCTGAAGGTTTTCTCTCTCGAGGAATCAAACAACTGGGGCAACGTTTGTTGCCTTGGTTAGTACCCATTTTTCTTGTTGTGATTTGGCAACTGGCATCAGTCACTGGCATTTTAGAAAGCCGCGTCTTGCCTGCTCCAACCGCAGTGGTTTTGGCTTTTTGGCATCTATTGCTCAGTGGTGAACTGTGGACACATGTCCAAGTCAGTGCGGGACGTGCACTGATTGGCTTGCTGATTGGTGGTGGCTTAGGATTATTTTTAGGGTTGTTAAATGGCTCATCTAAAGTCGCCTCTACGTTACTCGACACGACCCTACAAATGATCCGTAATATTCCAGCTTTAGCTTTAATTCCATTGGTGATTCTATGGTTTGGAATTGACGAATCTGCCAAATTATTTTTGGTCGCGATTGGCGTGTTTTTCCCAATTTATATCAATACGTATCACGGTATCCGATCTGTAGATCCTCAGCTGATCGAGATGGGCAAGAGTTATGGTTTAACACGCTGGCAGTTATACAAAGAAATTATTTTACCAGGTGCTCTTCCTTCCATTTTAGTTGGTTTGCGCTTCGCACTAGGTTTAGTTTGGGTTCTTTTAATTGTAGCTGAAACCATCTCGGCACAAGCTGGAATTGGCTACATGACCATGAATGCGCGTGAATTTTTACAAACAGATGTCGTTTTAGTAGGGATTCTACTGTATGCCCTACTTGGTAAATTAGCGGATGTACTCGCGGTTGCCTTAGAAAAATATTTATTACGCTGGCATCCAGGCTATCAAAAATAGGAATGCGTATGACTGATTTAAGTATTTCAAATCTCGCTGATGAACATGTCATTCCAGATCATGCCAGATCAGCTCCACAAAAGATCGGTGCAGAAATCAATATTGAACAACTGCACAAGTTCTATGGCAAAGTTAAAGTATTAGAGGATTTAGACCTACATATAGAACCTGGTGAATTTGTTGCCATTGTGGGTCGAAGTGGCTGTGGTAAGAGTACGTTGTTACGGTTAATCGCGGATTTAGAACAACCGAGTTATGGTGAGATTAAATTTAAATCTGCACTGAACTTTCGTGAAGGTATTACCGCAGATGATATCCGCGTCATGTTCCAAGATCCTCGCCTATTACCATGGAAAAGCATTTTAAAAAATGTGCAATTGGGCTTAGATAAATCCCAGCATGATAAGGCTGAAGCATTATTGGAAAAAGTTGGCTTAAATGAAAAAGCTGAACTTTGGCCTGCACAACTTTCAGGTGGACAACGTCAACGAGCAGCGCTAGCACGTGCCTTGTCTCATACCCCTCGAATACTATTACTTGATGAACCTTTGGGGGCTTTAGATGCGCTTACGCGTTTAGACATGCAAAATTTAATCGAGAAACTATGGCTAGAACAAGGCTTCACCACCATCTTAGTGACACATGATGTCAGTGAAGCTGTTCAGTTAGCAGATCGTATTATTTTGCTCGATAAAGGTCATATCGCACATCAGTTCAAAGTAGATTTACCACGACCGCGACAAAAAAATGTCAAATTTGCAGAGCTTGAACAACAAGTTTTAGAAGCCGTACTTTCAACTTAAGCGATACAAAATATGACATTCTGAATTGTTGAATAAGGTAAATGGAAGTGTCTAATTTTCGTCGGAAAATTAGACACTTTTCGTACTGATAAATGGCTTTTTTTAATTAAATTAAAAGATATTCTCGATCAGCATTTCCCACATGAGTAATATGTATTTGTTTATCAAATAAATTGTACATGTGTCTTATTATTAGTTTTATCACTTAACTACACAATTATTCTTCATATTCTTTTGCAAATGCCCTAATCCTTGTGCACAAATCGCACGTTTTACCGTACAATTTGAGGTTCCTTTTTATAATTTACTGACGAGATGGAACAAAAGAAGAGTACGCAAAAACGTCAACAGCTTTTAGCTGCTGCATTAGATGTGTTTTCTGTGTATGGTTTTAGTGGTGCAAGCTTAGATGAAATTGCACAACTCGCGGAAATGCACAAATCGAATATTTTCTATTACTATGAAAATAAAGAAGCGCTCTATGTCGAAGTGCTGACTACTGTCATGCAAAAATGGTTAGCTCCACTGCAAATGTTGGAAGCTGATTTAGAGCCTGCTGAAGCGATCACGCAATATCTCATGCAAAAGATTGAGGTTTCCCGTACTCAACATAAGGCATCAAAATTATTTGCTTTAGAAATTATCCAAGGCGCACCACATATCCTGCCAATTTTGAAAGGCCCATTAAAAAAACTCTTCAAACGCAAATCTAAAGTCATTTCCACGTGGCAAGAGCAAGGCAAAATATCAGACAAGATCGATGCTGAGGTTTTAATTATTAACCTTTGGGGTATCACACAAAACTATGCTGATTTTAGCACCCAAACTGAAATGGTAACGGGAAAAACCTTGCGCAATCGCACCATGTATCAACGTACCATTGAGCATACAGTCCATATGATGCTATACGGTATTTTACCTCGACCATAATTGGTTTCTCTAAATCTCTTCGAGATTGATCTCTGGCATACGACCATAGTTTCTATGGTCGCCAAAATCTTCAAAATCTAGTGTTCCATACTCTGATATAAAGCCAATAATTTTTGAGCGCCCAACAACAAGTTCTCCTCCCAATCTAAATGTGCGGTGTCATTTGCCCCATCTGTAATGTATTTCACGGAAATCAAACGAACGCCAAGTTTCTTACATACTTTGGCGAGCGCATATCCTTCCATATCAACCAACTGACATGGCACCTTAGGTGCACCAGTTTCAAAGCTATCGCCAGTCCCACAAATGCCCTTGGGAAGATGTTGAAAATACGGCTCTAGGTTAATCGCTGCGGGAAATTCCTGATCCATCGGTGTAACACCAAATTCAAAGCCAAGCGGTGAAACATCCATATCTCGCTGTACAAATGTCGTTACTTCAACCAAGGAATGTGCATCAAAATGCGAACTTCCTGCTGTTCCTAAATTCAGCAAAGTTGTGCATCCCGTTTTTTGAATCACTTCAAATGCTTTAAATGCTGCATTCACCTTACCAATACCACTGTAATGTACTGCAATATTTTCAGCTTCGAATAATCCTTTAGATTCACTTGCTAGGGCCATAATTAGGGCTAGATCAGACATTACTTACTCATTAAATTTCGAATGGAATACATTAGACAAAAATATATCCCGAAATAAAAGTTTCTTTGATCTAATGACTCAAGCGTCTTGATCTAGAACAAGAAAAGTATTGAATAAAAACACAACAACAAGACGAAACTGTGAGAATATGGCAATATATAGCCCAAATTAATTTTAGTCACCATTTCGCCCATGAAGCTACTCCGTCTGAATGCTTTAGCGCCCAACTTTCAATTGCCCAAAACTGCCGTCACCATTGGCAATTTTGATGGTGTTCATTTGGGTCATCAGGCGATGGTTCAGCAATTAAAAGACATTGCACAACAACAAGATTTAAAAACTGTGGTGATGATTTTTGAGCCACAGCCTTTAGAATATTTTAAAAGTTACGATGCACCACCACGAATTAGTTCATTACGTGAAAAAGTGGAACATTTGGCTGCACTTGGTATCGACTATATTGTTGTTGCCAAATTTGATGACACTTTCCGTAATTTAAGTGCGGAAGAGTTTGCTGATATTCTAAAATACAAGCTGAATACCCAAAGCCTAGTACTCGGTGAAGATCATCATTTTGGTAAAAACCGACAAGGTAATAGCCAATTCTTGCGCGATTATGGTTTTCAAGTCACCGATTTAAATAACGTTGAACTGAATGGCGAGCGTATTAGCTCTACCTTAATACGCCAAACTTTGGCTACAGGGAACCTTAAAAAAGCTGCGGAGCTACTTGGTCGGCCGTATAGCATTACGGGTCGTGTTCAATATGGTGATCAAATCGGTCGCACCATTAACTTTCCAACTATCAATGTTCGTCTAAACCGCCATAAGCCCTGTTTACATGGTATCTATGGTGTTGAAGTGATTTGTGAAACAGAATCGTTAAAAGACAAAGTTCGCAATGAAAATGCCGAATATCCAGGTATCGCTGGTTATGAGGCTACAGCCCTTTTCGGTGCAGGACATGTCGGCACCCGACCAGCCATCCAACAGGAACATCCAGAATGGCGATTAGAAGTACATTTCCCTGATGTTTCTGCTAATCTGTATGGCCTGTTAATGCGGGTAACATTTTTGAACTTTGTTCACGGCGAAAAGAATTATCCTTCGCTAGAAGCACTCAAAGCTGGGATCGATGATGATGTTGAGCAACTGCTTGAGTTTCGCCGAAATAACCCCAACTTTCCTTATTAATACTCCTTAATTTTTGTAAAACGCGTCAGCTTTAGACTGATTAAATTGGAAGACAACTTGCATGAGCGATAAGCAAACTCCTGAAAATGCAGTGGACTATAAAGCCACGCTAAACCTCCCAGGTACTGACTTTGCGATGAAAGCAAATCTCGCAGTACGTGAAGCGAAATGGTTAGAAGAGTGGTATGCCGACAACATTTATCAGCAGATTCGTGCGTCGCGTATTGGCAAGAAAAAATATGTGCTTCATGACGGCCCTCCATATGCGAATGGTCAAATTCACTTAGGTCATGCGGTTAACAAAGTCTTAAAAGACATCATCATTAAAAGCCGAGTAATGGATGGTTTTGATGCACCATACGTACCGGGTTGGGACTGTCATGGTCTTCCAATTGAACTTAAAGTTGAAGAAAAAGTCGGTAAAGTCGGCGTAAAAGTAAATGCTTCTACATTCCGTAAAGCCTGCCGTGAATATGCTTACACACAAGTTGAACTGCAAAAGAAAGACTTCGTGCGTATGGGCGTGTTTGGTGATTGGGACAATCCGTACTTAACGATGAACTTCAAACAAGAAGCCGACATCGTGCGTTCATTGGGTGCTATTGCCAAAGCAGGTCATATCGAACCAGGTCTTAAACCCGTCAACTGGTGTTTAGACTGTGGTTCATCATTGGCTGAAGCTGAAGTTGAATACGAAGATAAAAAATCAGACGCAATTGATGTGGGTTTCAGCGTTGTTGATTTAGCTGACCTTTCTGCACGTTTGGGTGTAGACATTGCTGAACGTACCGACATCGTGATTTGGACCACAACACCTTGGACTATGCCTGCCAACCAAGCGGTTGCGCTTCATGCTGATCTCGAATATCAACTTGTGAAAGCGACTGGCGAAGACAAAGCACCTCAAAACTTCATTCTTGCGAAATCATTGGTTGAATCAGCTATTCAGCGTTATGGTTTTACTGCATTTGAAGTCATTGCAGAATTCACTGGTGCAAAACTTGAAAACCTTGTTCTGCAACACCCACTGATCGCTGAACGCCAAGTGCCAGTGATCTTGGGTGAGCACGTCACCGATGGTAGCGGTACAGGTGCTGTACATACGGCTCCGGGTCACGGTGTGGACGACTATAAAGTTGGCTTACAGTACAACTTAAAAGTTGAAAACCCAGTCGGTGGTAATGGGGTGTATTTACCAACATCGCCAATCTTCCCGGGCGAACACATCTACAAAGCTAATCCAAAAATTATTGAAGCATTGACTGAAGCAACCAAGCTTTGGGCACATGTCGTAATCAAGCATAGCTACCCGCATTGCTGGCGTCATAAAACTCCAATTATCTTCCGTGCGACACCACAATGGTTCATCAGCATGGATGCGAAAGGTCTACGTAACAATGCCCTAAATGCCATTGAAAACGAGATCAGCTTCGTACCAGATTGGGGTAAAAACCGTATTCAAGCGATGATCGAAGGTCGTCCTGACTGGTGTATCTCACGTCAACGTACTTGGGGCGTGCCAATTCCATTCTTCGTACATAAAGACACCAACGAATTGCACCCACGTACCCCAGAATTGATCGAAGAAGTTGCAAAACTGATTGAACAAGAAGGTATTGATGGTTGGTACAACCGTGATGCACGTGAGTTCATTGGTGATGATGCTGAACAATACAATGCTGTGCGTGACACGCTAGACGTTTGGTTCGACTCAGGTACAACACATTATGCTGTGCTTCGCGAGCGTGAAGAACTACAAGACCCTGCTGATTTGTACCTTGAAGGTTCAGACCAACACCGTGGTTGGTTCCAATCTTCATTATTGACTTCAATTGCGATCAATGAACGTGCGCCATACAAAGGCTTGTTGACGCATGGCTTCGTAGTGGATGAGAAAGGCCGTAAGATGTCGAAATCGTTGGGTAACATCATTACCCCACAAGACATCATTAAAGATATGGGTGCAGACGGCTTACGCTTCTGGATCGCATCTGCGGATTACCGTTATGAAATGACCGCAGGTAAAGAAATCTTTAGCCGTGCCTCTGACGGTTACCGTCGTATTCGTAACACGCTTCGTTTCTTACTTGCGAACTTGAATGGCTTCAAACCATCAACAGATGCGCTTCCTGTCGATCAACTGATTGCGCTTGATCAATACATCTTACAACGTGCCTCTGAGGTTCAAGAAACCGTTAAGAAAGCGTATGAAGAAATGAACTTCCATATCGTGACAAGTGCGTTAACTAACTTCTGTATTAATGACTTGGGTGGTTTCTACTTAGACATCATCAAAGACCGTCAGTACACTACGAAAGCGGACTCACAAGCACGTCATTCTGCACAAACTGCGCTGTATCACTTGGTACAAGCATTCGTACGTTGGATGGCACCAATCTTGAGCTTTACTGCACAAGAAGCTTGGCCACTCATCCCTGAGCAATCAGAGAAATATGTGTTTACAGCTGAATGGTATGACATTCCTGTGGCATCTACAGTAAACCTTGTGTCTGAAGCTGAATGGCAAACGCTAATTAACGTGAAATCTGCGGTGAATAAGTTCATTGAAGCGGCACGTGGTGCGAAAACTGTGGGTTCAAACTTGTCTGCTAAGGTTGAGCTTTGGGCGAATGATGAACTTAAAGCCGTTCTAGACAAATTAGGCGATGAACTTCGTTTCGTTCTCATTACTTCACAAGTGATAGTCAATAGTTTCGATGCAGCACAAGGTGAAGTATCTGACTTAGAAGGCTTGAATGTGAAAGTTTCTGCTGCTGACGGCGAAAAATGCGTTCGTTGCTGGCATGTTCTGCCTGATGTGAATACACATCCATCACATCCAGGACTATGTGGTCGTTGTATTATTAACCTCCCTACAGGTCAAGGCGAAGAGAGAAAATATGCCTAATCCACAAAATAATAAAAAAGGTTTATTCCAATTCTATCCCCACAATTTGTGGTGGATAGGATTGTCTATTGTTGCCATTATTTTGGATCAATGGACTAAATGGATAGCAAGTACACATCTGACTTATGCAGACCCTGTACCTGTTTTACCTTTTTTAAATTGGACATTACTACATAACTACGGCGCTGCCTTTAGTTTCTTGTCCGATGCCGGTGGATGGCAACGTTATTTCTTTACATCACTTGCAGGAATTGTCTCGGTTATTTTTGTGTTTTGGATTATGCGTATGCCAAAAAACATGAAAGTATTGCCTTTAGCCATCGCACTCATCTTAGGTGGGGCGATTGGTAATCTTATTGATCGAGTAAGTTTAGGCTATGTTGTAGATTTTATTCATGTCTACTATAACAATAGCCACTTCCCTGCTTTTAACCTTGCAGATAGTGCCATTACTTTAGGTACCATCTTAATGCTGATCGATACTTTTTTCTTAGAGAAACATCGTATTCAACGTGCGGAAGCGCAAAATGACTGATTTTATTAATCCAAATGAAGATACTCGCATTGAAGCGGGTTCAAAAGTACATTTACACTTTTCAGTAGCCATTGAAAATGGTGTTGAAATTGATAATACCCGTAGTCGCGAAGAACCTGTAAGCCTCGTGATAGGTGATGGCAGCTTATTGCCTGGTTTTGAAAAAGCTTTATTTGGCTTACGCGCGGGTGACCGTCGTACAGTAAGTTTACCTGCTGAAGATGCTTTTGGCCCTTGGAACCAAGAGAACGTGCAAAAATTTGATACTGTTAAATTTGAGCAACGTCCTGCTGAAGGTCAAATGATTGAGTTTGAAGATAAAGCAAAGCAGTCATTATATGGTGTGGTTAAATCGGTTGGTGATGATATCACTGAGGTCGACTTTAACCATCCGCTTGCTGGTAAGGACATTACTTTTGAAGTTGAAATTTTCAAAGTAACACCAGCAGGTCAGCAAGGCATCAAAATTATGTAATGCCTGATTCGTACATAAAAAAGCGCCTTATGGCGTTTTTTTTTAGATACATTTTCGATCTACCTTTTTTAAAAAAAACATTTTAAAGTCAGTGTGATAACAGTTAGAAGGATTAATTTGGTGAATATTCAAATTATTGTGGGAAGCGTTCGAGAAGGCCGCACAGCCATTAAAGTTGCAAATTGGGTTCAAAACACGATTTCATCATATAACTACAGCACGATTCAGACAGAAATTGTGGACTTAAAAGAATGGGATTTACCGTTTTTCGCTGGAGCAAATCCACCACTAACGGGTATATATGATCAACCTAAGCAACAAGAATGGGCTGCTCAAATCGCGAAAGGTGATGCATTTATATTTATTAGTCCTGAGTATAATCATGGTTACAGCCCTGCACTTAAAAATGCACTCGACTATTTAGGTAAAGAGTGGAATGGAAAACCTGCTGCTTATGTCAGTTATGGCGGTAGTAATGGCTCTCGCTCTATCGATCAAATCCGTCAAGTTGCTACGCAATTAGGTTTAGTCGACTCAAATGCCGTGGTTGAGATTCGCGATATTTTTGCACGCAATCGCAATGAAACATTCGAAGGCAATGAATTCGATGACAAAGCGCTTAAATCTGCGTTTGATAAAATTGTGCAATATGTAAGTGCGTAAAAATCATCTTCTGATCATCAATAGGTGCGCGATTATAAATACCGAAGACACTTTGATCGAGATAAAATTATAGTTGAAAAAGTGTACCCTCTAAAATTAGAGGGTTCTTTTTAGATACAGATCGCAATGAATTAACTAATTTTGTCCAACCGTTAAACTTTGATTCCCTATACATTTGCATCCACATGCCAAAGGTGAATTATGCTGTGCGGCGGGTTTTCCCATAATAACCATTTTGCTGTCACCCGCAACAATTGTCGTCACCGTTTTATGTTTAGGACAGGTGGCCTTATCCCCTACACAAGCAACTGGCTTACCTTCGATTAAGAAAGAACTATTTGCTGAAATAACCTGCCCACCACCAGTGGTTGGAGAGCCAATCGTAATATAAGGGAAAGCCATACACTTGTTCCTTTTATAATATTTTATTGAACTTCAAACTCGATTCTTCGATTTTTCTTACGACCCTCTTCCGTTGCATTGTCTGCAACAGGTTCATCAGCACCCATACCCGCTGTACTTAATCGTGAAGGTGAAATATTCTTGGCAATCAAATATTGTTTTACTGCATCCGCACGTTGCAAGCTCAATTCTTTGTTTTTCTGTGGATTACCTTGACTGTCAGTATGTCCGATGATTTTGACATTTTTGCCTTGAACTTTGTTTAGCGCAACCACCATTTCGTCTAAAATTTGTGTGCCTGCTGGTAAAAGTGTGGCACTTCCAGAAGCAAATTCAATAATTCGATTTTTTAAAGCATTATCAATGATGGCTTGTTCTGCATGATTCACAGATAACTGTGCATTAAAGCGATAAGGTGCCACAACTAAATTTTGAAATGTATTTTGAGTCGGTACGATATCATTTTGATTGAGGACTTTACCTGTGAGCTCAACTTGTGTTCCTCTTACACTCAATTTTCCTTGAGAAACTTTTTTAAGATCAGGTGTAATGACTTGTGTCACGGAATCACTCCATCCATTGGGTGCAGTGACAGGACGAACCTGAATTTTATCGATAATTTGGTCTTGGCTATAGACCACTTTCATTTTATTCAATATGGCCTGTTTGCTCATCTCGTTAGGAACAACTCCCTCAACGATAATTTCTTTCGCAAACGATATAACACTTATACTCAATATCGAACTAAGCAATGAAATCTTTAATAAGGTTTTCTTCATCATTATTCTTCTATAAAAGTCTGTCGGAATAATTTCATTCCTTGATTTAAACTCAACTGTCGTTCGCACAAAGATTGCTCGAGTGCAGCAAGACCTGCATTTTGTTCCAAATAGCGATCAATCCACTGTGCTTGTACCAATGAAACCCAATGTTCAGAGCTTAAGTTCTGATTGAAAATATCACTTAATGCTTCAATATCTGCGCCCTGAAAGCCAAATAATAAAACTGGACGTTCTGAATGAAGAATACCAATTAACACTTCGGTATTATGTTTTGGCAAAAATCTTGCGATTAAACTAACCCAGAATGCTGCGATTTCATAACAAAAACTAGGGTTGTGAATTGGTAAAATTAACACCTTATTCAGTTTACTCGTTCCATTTTTTAATACAGGTTGGAGTAAAAGACCTAGTCCAATCATGCTTTGTGCAAGCTCATAGACCGATATTTTCATCATTTGTGCAAATGAATGCATGGTGTGATTTTCAAAAAAAGCGGTTGATTCAGTTACATCAAGAACTTGAATTTCTTTTTTGAGCTGAGCCAGTTTTTCGATTAAATCATCAGCATCTCGAATTTGACGAATCACACGGTTTCTTTGAAATAAGTCAATCAAAACTGGCTTATAGCTATAAGGTGCATAGAGCAAATTTTGGTAGGGTGCATCCACTTCCAATAAGTGACTCAACACCATAGGAAACTGACGACCTGAGCTGTCTTGGCTGGTCACTAAGTTTGCAACCAAGAACATATTTTCACGCGGATTGGCAATAAAGAAATCTAATGATGCCAAACTTTGATAATTTTGATCGAAATTTGGATTTCTCATTGCCATTTCAAGCGCTTCAGTAATCCACTGATCAATCACTTGAATCAAAGAATACTGTCCTTTGGTTTTCAGAAAATCGCCACGAGCAGGACTCTTACCATAGTACAAAGGCATTGTTTTCACACTGTACATATCGCCTCCTACTGATGATCCATCTTAAGTTGTACTCCATACATCATGGCTGTGCTCCTTGTGTTGCATTTTGCAATGCCGTATTCGTTGAATTCTCAGCTTGAGGTGCTGGTGTTGGTGCCTTTTGAGCAGATACCACACGTGCTGTCGCCTTGTTGGTCGTCACCTTATCAACCAATTGCAAACCGTTTAAATCACGATTAGAACCAACGCCTGTTCCACCTTGACCTGAATTCCCACTGATCAAACGAAAGTTTACTTTTACCGCTAATGATGGTTGTTGAGCACTTGCCCAAGTCATTTCGATGACACCATTTTGATCACGACGTTGCGAAGAGTCGATTAAACGATTGATCCCGTATTCACCTGGTGCATCAAAAATCGTATGCGTTTTCCCTTCGAGATCGACTGCAGTAATACGTGCTCCAGGAATAGCACCAGTATTCGGCCAAACAAAGTTCACCCACTGTTGGATACCATTTTCAAAGACCATACGTTGACCATCAATATCAATCGTATAAGACAGCAACTGTGGATTAGACAATGGATAGAATTGGAAGTTGGACTGATTGGTCGCAGCAGGCGCAGAACCTTGTGACAAAGTACCTGTAGCTACACCGTTAAGTGGTGAAACATAGCGTTGGAAACTCATCACAAATTGTGGATTCAAGATAATGCCTTGGTCTTTCCACGTTTTAGAAGTCAGTGTGTAGCCACGACGAATCACAAATGGATCGAGCGTTTCTTTAACAAAATTGGCAATACTACCGCCCTCACCGAAGATTTGACCGATTTCACTACTCGTCGCTTGGATTGAAGCCGAGGTATTGAATGGAACCTTTTGGCTCAGAGTCTGATTAAACGGTTGATAAGCTTGCATCACCCATAATTTATTAATCTCATCTTGTGCTGGCGTGATTAAGCTTGCAAAGGATTGTGTCAGTGGACTCACCAAAAGCTTTTGAATGAGCTTATTGTCAATATCATTCAGACCGACCGTCAGTTTTTCATCGACAAGTTTTTGCGTAGTATTAAATACTGAGGTTTGTTCATTGATGGTTTGTTTTACCAAAGCCATCGCATTTGGGCCAATATCCCCTGCATTTCGGAGATCATTAAACTTACTGCGTACCTGTGCGAGATTTTCTAAATACTCATCAAGTAATGATTTATTTTGCTGATCATCACGTTTACGAACCAACTGATAAAAAACGTTAAATTCTTTTGAGATAGCACCTTGGGCGCGCTCAGCTGCACGTTGAATTTCATTGGTATTATCTTGACGAAGAACCTTACGTTTAAACCAAGCGATAAATCCTGTTTGTGGAGCCGCCAATTCCGCTTGAACCACAGGGTTATCCCAATTGGTTTCTTTCGCTGTATGCTCAATGAGCAAACGTATCGGGGAGTTTTGAGGCTCACCCAATAAATCTATTGTTTTATGTTGCTGGGCAAAATCAGGTTGTTTTGCATAATAAATTCCATTCAAGAATTTACGCCACTCTGCGATATATTCTTTCTTATAGAGTTCAGTCAGCTGCTTACGAATTTGATCTGGACTACCACTAAAGGTGAGGTCATCTGATTGATTGCTGTTCAACACCCAGTCACGACTGTCTGTCGGACTATTCGCAGCTTCATCAATGGCTTGATCGATATATTCGTTCCATGCCTTATATGTAAATACCCCAGGAAGAGCATAAGAACCTAATACGGCACTACGATTGTTCTCACCTACAATTTGAGCTGCTGTCACTGCTGGATATCGTACAGCAGCACGCATTTTGATCTCATTATAAACTCGATCACGTGCTGGCATCCCCTTCATCACCGCCAACAATACTTGTCGGCTTTGATCAACCAATTGCGCATCCGCTGACAACTGTGGGAATTTTGGATCATTCGCCAATGTCATGGTATAGGTCAGCACCTGCTCCGCTTTTTGGATCATTTCACCACGTGGCATTTGTCCACGATTGGCATCTAACCATGAACGCCAAAAGCGCGTAACCTGATCACTCAGATGACTTGCTTCCATATATTTTGAATTGCTCATCATCAAATAAGCTTTCAATGCGTTGTAAGCATCTTGGGGATTCGAATCAGAAGGTTCCAAAGCATTTTGTGCAGGTTTAGCCGATACTTGCTGAATTTCAACATTAACGTGATTTTCTTTTAGTGTCGCTTCATTATTTTTTACACGTTGCAAGAACTGACCAATATTTTGTTGAGATGGTTCTAAAACAATTTGTCGCACACCATTTAAATATTCGGTTTTAAGTTTTTCCCGCAGATCATTGCCTTGATACAAACCAAAGCCAAACTTTAATGGACGATCTTCTTCAAATTGATCTAACTGTTCTAAACGCTGTTGTAAAATTAGTAACGAGTCGAGCTGTGTCGCCAAATGCTGACCTGATGCCTGCTCCATTTGCATCACTTTATTCAGATCGGCTTGAACATCTGCGATCAACTGTTGGTTGTTACGGTAAGACCACACCCACAGGCCTAAAATTACAGATACCCCAAGTAAAGCTGCAATAAAACTCAAATAACGTTGGCGCTTTTTCGCCGGGTTAATATGTTGCTTCACCAAGTTTTTATCTTTCAGAATGACATCTGAAAATAATCCCTTTAAGAAATACCCATGATTCTGTGATACAGAATTTTGTGGAATACCATGTTCGCTGTTCGGAATTTTCTGAAGTCTAAATTCTTGAGCAATTTGCTCCGTCATTGGACTCTCGATCGTTCCTTCTTGTAAGGCACTGGTGAAGTAAAAACCACGGAATACAGGTTTGAACTGATACGGATTTTCCTCAAATAGTGTTCCTATAAAAGTTTTGAGTGCTGGTTTTAAAGTCTTAAACTCAAGCGGAAAAGTCATCACACTTGGTGATATATTCTGTGCATGACGGCGACTTAAATGAGTCGTACTTACGCTTTTCAATCCATCATACAAAATATTGTAATGATGCTCGAATAGATCAACAGCATTTTCAGATGAATCTGGATTATAAGGCAGCGTTGCTCCCCAAACTTGGTCAAATTCATCCTGATCATAACAATCAAAAAACTCAGTGAATCCTGCGATCAAATCCATTTTAGAAAACACCAAATACACAGGTGCAAAGATTTCTAAACGTTCCGTCAAATCTTGTATACGTGCTCTCAAGTTTTTAGCGAGTTTCAAAGATTTTTCAGGACTTTGGCTAACTAACTCGGCAATACTGACGGTGACAATCAGTCCATTAATCGGCGCTTTAGATCTATTTTTTTTGAGCAAGTTCAAAAAACCAATCCATTCAGAGTGATCTTCTGCATAGACTGAGTAACGACCAGCAGTATCTAACAATACTCCTTCTGTTGAGAAAAACCAGTCGCAATTACGTGTTCCACTCAAACCTGAAGACACTGCATTTTTATGCGTTTCTTCGAATGGGAACTTTAAGCCCGAGTTATAAATGGCAGAACTCTTACCGGCAGCAGGGTTACCAATGACCATATACC
The DNA here is from genome assembly GCF_056783995.1 of Acinetobacter sp. ANC_7588. NCBI lineage: Bacteria > Pseudomonadati > Pseudomonadota > Gammaproteobacteria > Moraxellales > Moraxellaceae > Acinetobacter > Acinetobacter sp. ANC_7588. The sequence goes on from NZ_JBWYIU010000004.1 coordinate 230,494, forward strand.
AAGGCAACTCATATAGCGCTGCATTCCCTTTTTTATCACCCAGCTTTGACTTACGAATGAGCTGAATTGAATCCTTCATCTGTTGATGAACCAATTGTAGTTCATCTTTATCCTTCTGCTTACCATACTCAGCTTGGGTATCTTTTTCGATTGCTTCCGCCAATTCTTCCCCTTGTTTCTCGTGGCGTTTGCGTTGAATGAACCAATAGATTCCATAACCGATTAGACCCAGTACATAAGCCACCGCAAGCGGCCAGAAATACTGTCTAGGTATCGTGTGATAGGCAGACACTAAGGCAACAAACAATGACAATGCAATGATTGCCTTTGGGTTTGAAACGTACTGCCATACATAGCCTAATATCGTGTGCATTGTATTCTCATTTTTTTCGTAAATTTTTAAACGTTTTGCTGCTCAGGATTTATGTCCGATTCTGATTGATAAGTTTGAATAAATGTCTGAACATCTGGGTTTTGAGTTGTATACACCATTGTCATCAAGGCATCATCAAACTGAAAAGCGAGAGTAAAGCCAAAAATTTTAGCTAAGCTTTGTGTATTCCCAAGTGTTGGATAAAGCATTAAATAGTGATGTTGCTCAATATTCGTATTGGCAAAATTTTGCTCAATTTTTTTAAGTGTTTTGAGTTGAGTAATGTCATCCAACAGAATTGTAAAGGGCTGCTCATTTTCCACTTTGAACTGATGATCAATGTTATAGCGATCTAAACTCTGTTTCAGTTGTTTTTCATTTATCGCAATATCTAATGTTTTCGTAGGTAAAACATTTTCAATTTGAATTTTAGGTGAAGCTAAACAACAGCTCGAAATATATTCTGCAGGAATATATTGTTCTGAAATCCAAATCTTTTCATCCAATGTATCTTGATCAATTTCGGAATCAACGATAAACACAAGACTTATAGACGACTCATCTTTTTCAATACTTTGTAAAAGATGAATCCATTCACTATAGCTTGTTTCAGCACCCCAATAGTGGTGTTCCACGTGAAACACTTCAGGAATATAATTGAGCTGACTCAGGTAGTCTGAAATGAGTTGCTCAGAATCTTGTTCATCCCAAACATGCAATAATTCTTCAGCGAGAACCAGGTGGATTTTAAGCTTATTCAGTCGATAAACTTGCTGCACAGAAGGAGTATCTTCTTCCCCATCATGATACTCAGCCTGAGGATCAATCCATGCTGGATGCATACGATAAGATTGGCTAATTTGAGTATCGTAGAAAAGCGCAGATTTTTTTAAATGCTCACTAATTTCCCAGAGTATTTCTGTTTGTTGTTCGAGTTGAGTCAGAATCAATTGATGAATGCGGTATTGCCGTTTGAAGCTATATTCATCCTCTTCATCTTGTTCGACGTCTAAATCAGAAATTCGATAACTCAGAATAGGCAACCCATACCCATTCAATAATTTGTCATCAAGTTCAGGGCTCTTGAACTCCTGAATCGCATCAATAATCAGATGATTTTCACCCAAAGCATTGAGTGCATAAGCGCGATAGACATTTAAATTGATCCACTCCACAGGCTCAGGCTGTAGCTCCTCAATTGTGGTCTCATCGCTAAGTTGAGGATCATTCTGTTTATTTTTTTGCTCTTTTATCCAATGATAAATCATATATGGCATCACCAAAAAAGCAGTGATTGCAACAGGTAACAATCCAAAAAAGATAAGTAGATCACTGCTAGAAGGATCAAAATTGATGTCACGCCAATACAGCACCACAATCGCAGAAATCACCAGATAAACAGTAAGGAACACTCCAACAATGATTTTGATCATGACGCTACTCCAAGCAATGGGTAGCAAGTTTCATCATTGTCTAGCGGTTGATTATGAGCTAAAAAGGCACCCTGACTAAGCCCCATAGAATGCTCCGAATTTAAAGTAATAGGCTGTATTTCTTGTTTTGATAAAATTAAACGAACATCAACCAATAAGGTTGGGCTACACCAGCTTTGTAGTAGTTTTTTTAATTTTAAACTTAGTTTTTGTTGTGGTAGAAAATCTAGGTAAGTTTTACGATCCAACGGTCCAATTTGAATTTCAATTTTGCCATCAATTTGGGTAATAGTCTCTCCACAAAATGTATTCAATCCTAACAAGCTTGGCGTCGCCCCTCCTAAGGATGTTCTCTGCTGAAGCTCTAATTTAAATTTTTCAGGGATAAACTCTTGTATTGCCACATGCTGATTAAATACCTGTGCAATCATGGTTTTTAAAGCATGTGCTGTATTATTTTGCCCCTGCATTAATCCTGCAAATTCAGCAAAATAATCATCAAGTTCTTGTTGTTGATGTTGCTGACTAATATAACCATTTAATGCATGGATAATATTCAGATAATGATTTTCAGACTCGACCTCATACCGTACTGGTAAATTGTACTTGACCGTCGCATCAACGAATTGTGAAGTGAGCTTATGATTAAATAAACTCAAGAATTGCGTTGTTTCAACTCGAAATTTGCGTGGTGCTGATTTAACTTTATTGGTATAGCTATAGGGTAATGCCCCCTGCATGCCAGTCAAACCCACCATTAAATTTGTAAGCTGAACTTTTTCATCTTCTAAAGCTAGCGATTCAATTTCTTTTTTAGGGAAGTTAAGCTCTAAGGAAGGATGAAATTTAAAATCACGATCCCATGGTGTATGTGGCCGAGCATAGGGCACATGTCTTAACAATCGAATCGACTGAATAAATTCATAAGCAGTCGGCTGTTGAAATAAATAGTCTATTACAGAAGCTTCTTGCCACCAACGTTCTGCACGCATTGGTATAACTCCTGTTGTGATTGAGCATCTTCGATTATGACATCGACAAAACTGTTTAACTGCACTTTTAAGTTAAACACATGGCTCAGCAATTGACTGAAAATATAAAGACTATGACCTCTGAATACTTGTTCATCGATTCGGATAACAACTTTGAGTCCTCGTACGAAAAGCGGGAAAGGTTTGGCTTCAACCAACTTATGCGTCAGGCTAAATTCAATTTGTTTAATCGAGTTAATTAATAGATGATTTTCTTTATTCGACGGTAAGTTATATAACTCTAATAATTCTTTTAAATGCGCTACCGCATCCCCTTTCATCAGTGCTAACGTATTTAATGAAAGATGAGAAATAATGCGCCATTGCTCTTTCTGATTTTGCTCAAATTGATAGGGTAAACTCGGACGCTTCAATACCAAAGCACGACGTGCCAAACTACTATCATTTAGATTTAAAATATTATTTGACTGGCTTAATGCTTCATGCGGTAAATTCCGATTCGAACATAGCAATACGGTGCTAATAAAATCAGACTTTATATCATACGGCTGTAAATGCTTAGAAATAATGGAATACCCCGTTTCAACAAACTTATTGTTGAGCTGGGATGAGTTCAATGCATAGAAAAATTGGACATTTTCATCATGGTAATGACTCATTCCAAAGAACGGCAACACTGGATGATAAACCTGATCCTGATTAATCTTTTCACGAACCATGTGCATTTTCTGAATCGAATAGACCTGATAAAATTCAGGATGATGTGCATCCGTGATCAATGGATATTCGAGTTGTCGATGATGTATTTTTTGTGGTTCAGCATTTTTTTCAAAAAGATTAACAGCTGGCGTGCTGAACAATTTGAAATTTGCAACATTCAGCTCTGAATAATTACGAATAATCGCCTGATCGTTTAGGTTTAACTTAAAATGAATTTGGAGATCAAAACTCGTTTGTTGATCTAATAAATTTCTTAAAAAAGACAAATCAAGATTAAGAAAGCTGAATTTATCTGCAAAACAAAAATATTCCATCAACAAGCGATAGGCATGATGTGTATGTTGATCAATAGGCAATAAACTCTCATCTTCCTCAAAGCCCATTAAGGAAAATGGATTAGAAATTTGATAAAGCTGTGTTCCAATGCGTACCGTAAAAGTCGTATCTTTTTTGAAAATACTATCCAAAACTTGCAGCGGAAAATTTGAAATAGCATCTAAATAAATAGGGAGTTTTTCTTGATGAATCCACAAGCCTGCTTCATTGAAAGTTTCAAAACTTAATTGCAAAGTGGCATTTTGATTGAGATGAATTTGAGCACTTGGGTTCGTTTTAAATTGAACTTGATTCAGTTGAATGGGAAGTAATCGTACAGCTTGAGAGGTATTAAATTCACATTGTACCCCCTTAAAGCTTCGTGATTTTAGCGTTGTTGCCTGCGGAATGACGTGAGCTTCAGTTAATTGTTTTATTTTATTTTGATCCTCGAAACTGACGACAGTACAACTTGGAAAATGTCTTAGATATTGAGGGAACATCACCTCAAATAAAGCACGTGTAAAAACGTCATAACTGTCTGCTAATTTTTTATCAATTCGAGCAGCAATCAACGAAAACGCCTGAATTAAGCGCTCAATGTGTGGATCATCAATCTGTTCTTGGTTGAGCGAGAGCCGTTGGGCAATTTTAGGATACTTCTGAGCAAACTCGCGAGATTGTTGACCAAATTCTTGTAATTGTTTTTCGTAGTACGGTAAAAGTTCTTCTATCACAAAAGCCCCAATCTTAAGATCTAGCCGAAATTACATATTGTTGTGTCGTTGGTTTCAATAAAGCATCAAAAACTACAGGCTCATACAATGGATGGATATTTAAATATGCTTGAATACTGAGGCAAAGTGCGCCCATATTGTCGCTGTCTAACAACATTTCAACTTGAATTTGTCGTAGGCGAGGTTCATGTGCCGCAATGGACTGCTGAATAGATTGGCAAATTTTGTCTCGATCCATTGGATTGGCTGTTGATAATCCAACAAAATCAATAATGCCAAACTGTGCAATCGAGCCTTTAACCGTAGGGAAGTCATCAATTTGATCAAACTTGGCTACTCGACTATTGAGTAGATCTTCCAAGTCATGTGCAACAGATTCACGTAGCTCTTGCATAGATAAGCCTTTGATCTGATCCTCATATTCTGGAATCAAGCGGTCAAATAAAGTTGCACGGAAGCCAAATGGATAAAGATGATCTAAATTTGTTTTCATCTTGCCTACTCTAAAAGATGAATAAAGGCCAACTTAAGTCAGCCCCTACTCCTCTCACTTTCAAGACTTTAAGCTTTGTAGCTTGCAGTGTTGTTAGAAAGTGACCATTGCTTCGTGATCGCACCTTTTTGAGTACCATCGATATCTTGTTGGTTGTATGTCCATTCAACAGCAGCATATTTCAAACCAAATGCTTCAGTCGGAACACCTTCAGCATTTACAGATGGTGTTACGCTTGAAACTAGAACATGTTTCAATTTGATTTGAAGGTACTTGATACGCTTATCACCATTCGCACGGTAGTAATCGATTTGTACTTCATCAAAAGTGTAACCAGCAGAACATGCTTCCCAAAGTTTCGGGCTAGTCGCATCTAAATCTTTAACGAATAACATGTCTGAATGTTCAACACGCTCAGAAGTATGACCACCAACACTTGAAGATGTCGCAGATTTAGGCTGACGGATGTTATGAGACCAAGAATTAACTTCCAACCAATCTTTGTGCTCAGTGTCACGAGATTCGCCGTCTACTTTGTATTTTCCTCGAAATTGAACATATATATCTTTCATGAAGATTTCCTGTTTTATTTAACGTTATTATAAAGTTGCTCTATTTAATTAGAGGACTGAGGTAACTCAGTGACAAGTCTCAAAGATACCGACAACTCGTCCAACTGGAAGTGCGGTCTTAAAAACACGACCGATTTGTAGTGACCAGGGTTCGCCGGGTCTTCCACAACTTTTACAGATGCTTCACGAAGCGGGCGCTTAGCTTTGGCCTCTTGTGATGCACCATCATCTAGTAATACATATTGAGATAACCAATCATTCAAAAAGCTTTCTACATTTCCAGCTGAAGCAAAACTTCCGACTTTATCTCGCATCATTGCTTTCAAATAATGCGCAATACGCGACACAGCCATGATGTATTGAATCTGGCTTGAGAGTGCTGAATTTGCATTCGCTGTATCGCTATCATATTTCTTAGGCTTTTGGGTCGATTGAGCCCCAAAGAACGCTGCGTAGTCTGTGTTTTTGCAGTGTACTAATGGAATAAAACCGAGATCGCTCAACTCTTTCTCACGGCGGTCCGTAATCGCAACTTCTGTCGGACACTTAAATACGACTTCACCATCATTGGTTTTGAAGGTATGTACTGGCAAGCCTTCTACTAAACCACCACCTTCAACCCCACGAATTGCTGCACACCAACCATGCATATCAAATGCATTCGTTAAACGTGTACCGAAACCGTATGCTGCATTCATCCAGAGATATTGATCGTGATCTTCACCTGAGACTTCTTCAACGAAGTTAAAGCCTTCTGTTGCCCAACCCTCTTTAGGGTCATAAGGCAGGCGACCCAGAACACGTGGCATAGTTAAAGCCACATAGCGAGAATCATCACTTTCACGGAATGAGCGCCACTGTACATATTCTGCAGTTTCAAAAATTTTAGATACATCACGAGGACGATCAATTTCAGTGAAAGATTCAAGACCTAGAATTGAAGGGCTTGCTGCTGAAATAAAGGGTGCATGAGAGGCAGCGGCAACATGAGAGATTTGTTCTAAAAGATACATATCTGACGGTGTGCGATCGAATTCAAAATCACCAATCAAAGTTGCGTAAGGTGCACCACCAAAAGAACCATATTCTTCTTCATACACTTTTTTGAACAATGTGCTTTGATCAAAGTCAGTTGCGCCTTGGAAGTCCTTAATCAATTCTTTTTTAGTGGTATTTAAAATGCGGATTTTAATTAAAGGATTTGAAGGTGTTTCTTGACAGAAATAGTAAAGTCCACGCCAAGTCGACTCAATCTTTTGAAACTGTTCATGATGCATAATTTTGCTTAATTGAGCAGAAATTAAAGCATCAATTTCAGCAATACGCTTATCTATTGAGACCGTCATGTTTTCTGAAACAGTAATTGTTCCAGCCATAACTTCTTTGGCTAATTCCCCAATTAAATTTTTCGCACGAACATGTTCATCATCGTTACGCGCAATTCGACTTTGTTCAACAATCGAATCTAGAAGACTCGTTTCTTCAACAGCATTGCTTGTCGCAGGTGCGGTTTGTAAATTACTCACGGTCGTCGCCTCCTGCTTCAGCACTTAATTTGCGTACTTGATCTGTATTTTGAAGAATTTCATCAAGCAGATCTTCTAGACGTTCACTATTTGAAATTTTATTACGCAAATCTGAAAGACGTTCACGCGCTTCAACCAATTTGCGTAAAGGGTCAACTTGTTGAACAACATTTTCAGGTCGGAAATCTTCCATTGAGTTAAAAGTAAGATCTACCGACATATTTCCACCCTCTTCCGAAATTGTGTTTTCAACTTGGAAGGCTGCTCTTGGTGCTAGCGAACTCATTACTTCATCAATGTTATCCAAATCTACATTAATAAATTTCTTATCTTTCAGTTTGGTTCTTTCAAGTTCAGATGCTGCTGAGAAGTCCCCTAATACACCAACAACAAAAGGAAGTTCTTTTATTTCTTTACCATCACCTACTTCTACGTCATACGTCAGTTGTACTCGAGGTGGTCGGATGCGTTGTAATTTTTTTTGAACACTTTCACGCTTAGCCATATTATTTTTTCCTAAATTTGTAATTTGATCAGTTCAACGAGCCAAATGGATTCTCACGTTTGGGTGCTGCTGGTTTTTCAACTTTCGCAGGTGTCGTTGTTTTAGCGGGTGTTGTTTTTGCTGGAGTCGATGCACGGCGCGTCGTACGTGCAGGCTGTCGAGTAGTTCGAGTCTCTTGAACACGCTTAGGTGCTTCTTCAACTTTGGTTTCGATTACAGTCAAAGGTTTAGCTTTTTTAACTGCTTCAGAAAGTGCCAACGCAGGTTCGTAAGTCTCTTCAGTCAAATAACGTACTTCTGGTCCACGCATTTGCTCTAATGCCTCATTCGCGATTCCGATTCCAGCTAAAAACTTAGTATCTGTTAACGATGAGTGCTGAACATTTTGTGCATTAAGACTGTTCACCAATTGAAGTGCTTTCTGATTTTGTCCGATTTGTTGAAAACGCTGAGCTGCTTGTGCTAGAAAACCATTTTTGTTGTCTTTATTTTTTTTATCACATGCTTGAGCATAAATTTGTAGCAATGTCTGGTCTGTTTCACCCGCTACTAATGGATGATCTTTAACACAACCTCTTTTGAGTTTTACTTCATCTGCGTAAGTTGTAGACGCCATCCCCAACCCAATTAGCAGAGTTGTAAGCAGAATTTTAGTATTCAAAATACACCCTCATTTATTATTAAATTTACATTAACTATATGATTCATTAAATCATTTTTTAACACACTCAATGTTTAGAGCAATGTCTTCTATATATATTAGATTTAATTAAAATTTAAACTTATAAATGCAAACTTAGTCAACATTATGACCATTATAATAAAGAAACAATTAAGTTTTTTAAGTTACAAAATTATATAGTTCTGTAAACGATTCACACTATAGGATAGTTTTTTTATCACCTTTATTTAGGTAGAATAAAAAATATGGGTGAATTTTTTCATACTAAAAATTATTGTTTATTAAATATTTAGTCGTTAAAAATCTTAAAAATAGACGTTATGTAGGTTTATTTTAAGTAACTATAAATAATTTGAATACAGAGAATTCTGATGAATAACTTGAAAATTTTGATTACAAAACTATCTCCTACGACAAGAACAGCACTAGAAAAGTCTGCAAATTATTGTATTAATCAACAAAATTACGAAATCGAAATTGAACATCTACTCTTCGAATTATTAAATCAAAACGTAAAAAATGATCTCTCTATTTTGCTCGATCAATATAAAATTTCTAAAAATGCACTGATCGATGATTTACAAGAAACGATTTCGCACTTGCCCAAAGGCAATACGCGTACACCTATTTTTGCTCAATCGATTGTACGTCTGCTAGAACAAGCTTGGCTTATTGCTTCCGCAGATCAAACCCCAGTCATCCGTAGCGGGCACTTATTAGTTGCGTTATTGACTGCAGGAGATTTATATCAAATCGCGCTTCGTGCATCGAGTTTATTCGATCTGTTCCCGATTGATACGATGAAACACAAATTTATAGAAATTTGTAAAGCTAGCATTGAAGAGCATCTCCCTCAAGCTGATCATCAAAATGATGTTCAGGGTCAGGATACGATTCATAGTTCAGAATCTCATGCAAAAACACCTGCACTAGATCAATACACCATTAACTTGACTCAAAAAGCGCTGAACGGTGGGATTGATCCTGTCATTGGACGTGAGTTTGAAATTCGCCTTATGTTGGATATTCTGATGCGTCGTCGTCAAAATAATCCTATTTTAACAGGTGAGCCAGGCGTAGGTAAAACTGCTGTCGTTGAAGGTTTAGCGCTGAAGATTGCCAACAACCAAGTGCCTGATGCATTAAAAAATGTACATATCCATGTTCTTGATATGGGTCTATTACAAGCAGGTGCAAGTGTAAAAGGTGAGTTTGAAAATCGCTTAAAACAAGTCATCCAAGAGGTTCAAAGTTCCGCTCATCCTATCATCATCTTCATTGATGAAGCACACACACTGATTGGTGCAGGCGGTCAAGCTGGTCAAAATGATGCGGCGAATCTCCTTAAACCAGCCTTAGCACGTGGCGAGTTAAGAACAATTGCTGCAACTACATGGGCTGAATATAAGCAATATTTTGAAAAAGATGCGGCGCTCAGTCGTCGTTTCCAAGTCGTCAAAGTTGAAGAACCGACTGAAGAAGTTGCGATTGATATGCTTCGCGCCATGATTCCTGTCATGGCTAAACACTTTAATCTTCAAATCGATGACGAAGCCATTGTGACTGCTGTTCATTCTTCACATCGATATATTGCTGGTCGACAACTCCCAGATAAAGCAGTGAGTGTTTTAGATACTGCTGCCGCTCGTGTGGCATTAACTCAGAATGCTCAGCCGGTAAAGTTAGATCAGCTACATGCTCAATATCATAATTTATTGCTTGAATTAGATATTTTGGAACAAGAGAATAATCAGTTCCCACAGCATGACGAACGCCTCTCCAATCTTAAAAATACGATCACTGAAATAGAAAATGAGTTAAATGCCACAACTGAAAAGTGGAAACAAGAACTAGAAATTGTTCAAAAAATCAAAACACTTGAGCAAAAAAATTCTGAATTAAAAGATGAAGAACACATTAATGATTTTAAAAATCAGATTCAGCAACTTAGATCCGATTTAAAAATATTACAAGGTGAACAACCTCTGGTATTTGAACGTGTTAATGCACAAATCATTAATGAGATTATTTCAGACTGGACTGGTATTCCTGTAGGAAAAATGGTCAATGACGAAATAAAGCAAATTCTAAGTTTAGAAGAAAAACTGGAACAACGAGTCATGGGGCAAGACTATGCCCTGCATCAACTTGTTCAAGGAATCAAAACTTCTAAAGCAAAACTTGAAGATCCAAACAAGCCTCAAGGGGTATTTATGTTGGTTGGACCAAGTGGTGTAGGGAAAACAGAAACGGCTTTAGCTTTAGCCAATGAGCTGTATGGTGGGGAATCTCATCTCATCACGATTAACATGTCTGAGTATCAAGAGGCTCATACTGTTTCCTCATTGAAAGGTGCGCCTCCAGGCTATGTAGGATATGGTCAAGGTGGTGTCCTCACTGAAGCTGTTAGACGCAATCCGTATAGCGTTGTTTTGTTAGATGAAATTGAAAAAGCACATTCAGATGTTCAAGAGTTATTTTACCAAGTCTTTGACAAAGGCACACTTGAAGATGGTGAAGGACGTGTTATCGATTTTAAAAACACCACAATTTTATTGACCTCTAACACTGGCTCAAGCGCAATTATGCAGGCCTGTTTGACTAAACCTGTAGAAGAATGGCCTACGGCAGAAGACTTAATTGAACATTTAAAACCAAGTTTATATAAACAGTTTAAACCTGCCTTCTTGGGGCGTATGCGTATCGTGCCTTACTTCCCACTCCATGATGATCTGCTTGTGCGTATTATTCATCATAAGTTAGGCAAAATTACTGATCGTATTTTCAAACAATATCAAACACGTGTTGAGTATACGGATGATTTGGTGGAACTACTCTTAAGTCGCTGTACAGAAGTCGATAGTGGCGCACGTAATGTCGACAATATTCTAAACTCTTCAGTTTTACCTGAACTTGCAACACAAATATTGATCGCCTTGGCGGATAACAAAGTCCCTAAGTTAATTCAAATTGATAGCAAAGATGACCTGATTGAGTATCGATTAGATCCAACAACAGCACCGAAAAAGCGTAAAGCCACCAAAAAGAAAATTGTTGAAGCATAATTATTTGAGTATATAAATTAATATGAACATTGATATAGAACAGCTACTTCAACCAATCTCAGATCAAGCGATCTGTGGCGAAGATCTATCTTTTTCGAATGAATTTCATGAGATCAAGAAAGCGAAAACCCAAGATGATCCGCTCTTAGATATGGGGGATTGGGTAGCTGAACCTAAACAAGCAGATTGGTCATTTGTTTCGGCAAAATGTATCGATGTTCTGACTCAAAAAAGTAAAGATATTCGTTTATTGACTTGGTTAAGCGAGGCTTGGAGTCAACTCTACGGTTATGAAGGAGTCGCTCGTAGCCTTGAGCTTTCGCATCGTATGTTATCCAATTATTGGAAAGATATACATCCTGAAATTGAAGATGATGATTTAGATCAACGTCTGGGTTTATTGCAAGGTTTGACTTCTCAATTACCTGCTTTGATTAAACGTGTTCCACTCATCAATTCAGCTCCTTTCTATTCAATCTACGATTATGAAAAATTACTGCATCAACAAAATGTAAGATTAAAAAATGCTGATGATTATGGATCTTCTCAGAATCATCCAGAAATCGAGCAGTTCGAACAAAGCTTATTTAATACCTCAAAAAGTTTCCAATACAACAATTATCAGTTCTTTTTAGAAATTTTGACGCACTGGGATACCCTCAAGCAAGTACTTGATCAACTGATGCAATTAGATGCTCCAAGTTTCGCAAATACTGATTCTCAGTTGGAAGACATACATAAAACACTGAAAAAAATTTATAAAGCAGATGCATTTTTAATGTCTGAGGATACTCCTGACATGAATCAAGACCTACAATTCCAAGAAAACAATTCAAATATAAATTCTGCTCCAACAGCAAAGATACAAGCAGCAGTAACTCAGCAGTCATTTCAACCTCAACCACAAAGTCATCTACAAAATCGTGAACAAGCAATGCGGGTGCTTAAAGATATTGCGGATTATTTTCAAGCAAATGAACCACATAGTCCTGTGAGTTATATGCTTCAAAAAACCATTAAATGGAGCCAAATGCCGCTTCATGAATGGCTCGCACAAGTCATTAAAAACGATAACAACCCATTGGAATCAGTCCATGAACTCTTGGGTGTAAAAAATAGCAATGAATCTAATGAATGGTAATCTCAATGTTTAAAGCAGAAAAAGTACTGTGGGGTGAAGGTCTATTTTTAAGACCGCAGCACTTTCAAATTCAAGACAGTTATCATGAACAGCGTTTAAATCAAACTATTCGCGCCACCATTCCATTCGCATATGGGGTACAACAGCTCAAATTTGATGAATCTCAATTAACGACCCATGTGCTAGCAATTGAGCACATTGAAATGATTTGGCAAGATGGTGAAATTTACGCTGCTCCTTCGCGAGATCTTTTACCTCAGCCCGTACTGCTCGATGAGCTCAATTTCCGTGGTGAAATGACCATTTTTCTTGCGCTCCCTATCGTTCAACCAAACAAGCGTAATATCGCCCATGAGGCTTCGACACAACCAAGTCGATATCATTCGTATCTGAATGAAACTCATGATTTGTTCACAGATGCCACACCTGCTGAAATTACTTACATTCGTCGTCGTGCTGAGCTGAAATTACTGGAATCTCAGAATGATACTCCTCATGAACTGGATGGTTTTTTATATTTGCCGATAGGAAAAATTAAGCGTCATAGTTCAGGAAGCTTTGAACTTGATACAAAATTTATTCCACCAATTTTGCATATTGCTTCATGTGAGTCATTGGTTGCTAATTTAAAACGTACCTTGAATGTCATTAAAGCAAAAATCAAAACTATTCAAACCAACAATCGCGAAAACGAACAAAAATTAATTGAATTTAGATCAGGTGACATTGTTTCATTTTGGCTAGTGAATGCATTGAATACTGCTCATGCAACTCTCAGCCATTTATTGACTCATCCCCAAATTCACCCTGAACGCTTATTTTTTGAATTACTCAGATTGACTGGCTCATTACTGACATTCTCAACAGCCTATGAAGTTGAACATTTACCTCAATATCAACATCATAATTTACAAGATAGCTTTGCGCAGTTAGATGTCATTTTAAGAGAGTTACTCGACACAATCATTTCAAGTCGATACTTCAATATCAGTCTTAAAGAAATACGTCCTTCGTATTGGGTTGGTAGCTTAGAGTCAGATAAGATCACTCGCGAATCTCGTCTGTATATTGCTGTGTCTAGTTCGATGATGCAGACACACGAACTTGTACAAATTGTCCCACTACGTTTTAAAGTGGGCACAACAGTCGATGTTGAGCAACGTGTCGTCTCTGCATTGCCTGCTATTCCGATTCACCATTTGATGCAAGTACCTACTGCGATTCCAGTCCGCTCTGGTGTGAGTTATTTTGAAATTGAACCTCATCATGAACTCTATCAACGCATGTTGGAGTCTGAAACCATCTGTATTTATGTACCTGCTGGATTCCAAGATATCAGTATTGAACTCATCGCAGTGATGAATGGCTAGAGATTGAGAAGAGAAAAATATGAATATGCCTAATGGAGCACCTTCACTGTTCGATGACGGTCAGATTGGAGCAGGCTCTACACCACAGCAACAGAATAAATTGACACAGTCTTCTAATTTGGTTGATTTAATGCATGACGGTTTCTATATCGTTTTTTTAATTCGTAACCAATACGTTCCTGACAATGTCGATGAATTTCGCCAAAAAATCATGGATCAACTACAACGTTTCGAATTACAAGCGAAGAAGTTGCAGTTCTCAGCCGAGGATATCCATGATGCAAAATATGCATTTTGTGCATTACTTGATGAAACGATTGTCACACAACAGGACCCTAGTTATTTCCATTTACAAAATTCGTGGTTAATTAGTCCTCTTCAGTTAACTTTATTTGGATCTCAACTCGCAGGTTATCAATTTTTTGACTTATTAGAAAAAATTAGGACTCGTGGAAAAGATCGCTTAGCGGCTTTAGAAGTTTTTCACTACTGTTTACTGTTAGGTTTTCAAGGTAAATACCGTATTGAATCAATTGAAAGCTTAAATCATTTGGTTGCACGCGTAGGCGATGAAATAGATTATTTAAAAGGTAAAAAAGCCCTCTTTTCACCTTTCGCTGCATTGCCTGATCAAATTAAAAACATTATTCATAGAGAACTTCCATTCGCTTGGATTCTCTTATTTTTACTCCTCTTTGCATTATTGGCATTTTCTGGACTTCGCTATATGCTCAGTCAACAAGAGACCAAAGCCATGACTCAATATAATAATGTCATTAGTGCACCTGCTGAACAGGCCCACATAACGATTCATTTACCATAAAAGATATTCAACATGAGCCAAGAAAAGAAAAATATTAGAGTCCTTACACCTACTAAAAAAAATAAAAAAATTTCGCCTCTAGTAAGTGGGATCATTGGTGTAGCAATTGGTATCTCTGCCACATCTTTAGCTTTTTATACCTATTTAAATCAACCAAGCTTCCAACCGATTAACGCAGCAGATACAGATTCAACACACTCAAATGATAAATTATCCAATATTGATTCAGGAGTCACTCAAGCTGATCAAAACGAGCAATCTGAACCTGATGAATATCACCAAGCTCAACCCAAGCTAAATGAGCTTAATAATATTTTCAAACATCAGCAAACAAACTCTGCTCAAGCAACTCAACCAGTGACTTCAAGTAAAAATCCCTTTGAATCAACTTTTAATCAAGCGCAACCTTTAAGTAACAAAACTCCCCAAGTTCCACCTAAAGCAGAACCAGTAAAAAAGACCACAACTGAAGCATTACCGAAAACCATAAAAAAGCCTGAGTCTAAGCCTACGACAGCCAATGCAAATAAAGTTGCTGAAAGTAAAGCTGACACTGATGAAAATATTGATATTCCTGTAGCCAGCGTAGAAGTTTCAGTCACACGAACTGCTAAAGAACCTGCACCGTGATTTTTTTTATCATTGTCAGTTTTGTGATATTAATCATCGCACTGACTTTATTGATGTCTTATGAGATAAGACAAAAAATAATAGATTTTGCACAAAGCTTATTACCACAAGGTAAAAAAAAGCTTTTAAACGCACGTAAATTTGCACATGAAATGAATCATGCTGCTTCAGCAGACCAAATTCAAACGCATTGGCACTTACAGCAATGGTGGATACTCATTGCTGGTTTTTTCTTACTTAGCAGTATTATGCTTTTTGCTTTTACAAAACCCGTTGATCCTACAAAAATAGAAGCGAACTATTTAAAGAAAGCTGATCCTCAAATTTATAACTTATTAAATGGGGAAATTCTTTCCCCTCCACCAGAGGTTGAAGAAAGTCTCGTCGATGCAGCAATCGTTGAAGCTGTACGTCTTGAGCAACAATATCAAGCTCAAACTGGCGGTTCTGTTTCATCTACAACTATTCCTAATGTAGAAAATTCAGAGTTTTCTCATGGTCATCTCGATACTTCAATGGTAAATCGTAAGTGGGACAAGATGCATCCAAGCTATAAACAACGATTGCTTATGGTCTTCAAAATTATGAAGGAACAACATGGCTATGAATTAGTATTACTAGAGGGTTATCGTAGTCCTGCACGACAAAATAGCCTATCTCGGAATAAAGCAACCACTTTAGCGACTGCATACCGTAGCTATCACCAATTTGGTTTGGCAGCTGATGTCGCATTCAAGCGAGATGGTAAAGTCGTTATTTCTGAACGTGATCCTTGGGCTATGCGTGGCTATCAGTTATATGGTCAAGTTGCTGAGACTGTCGGTTTAGTTTGGGGAGGACGTTGGACAAAAATTCATGACTACGGTCATACAGAATATCGAATGCCTGGCTTGGTTCGTAGCAAGGAAACTCATGATCGTTTCATGCGAGAAGCTGAACAAGGTAATTTAATGGCAAGCAATATAGAACAGTAATAATCCGTTGATTCTCTTTTCAAAATGCCTGTTAACGATACAGGCATTTTTGTATTTATTGATATATTTTGCGCTTGTAATTAACTATGTAAAGACATCGATTTAGAAGTTAATTTTCCCGTACCCATGCATTTCCCTTAATTTTATTTATTTATTTTTCTTTTCACATAAAAAAACACCCCCTTCTATTGAAGGGGGTGTTTAGAATAATGAGCTGGCGATGACTTACTCTCACATGGGTAACCCCACACTACCATC